>NZ_JBSRVI010000037.1:0-89737 GCF_055134445.1 Arcticibacterium sp. | reverse complement strand
GAACAGGCCTTAGAAGAAACTTTATTATTAAAGCCTTCTAAAAGTTTATCAGAAAAGGTGGGTGTTTTTTTGGTTGATTCATTCATTTCGGTTTTGAAGTGTGTTTCAGCTTTTATTATTAATCTGATACATTAATATAGTTTTTATAAACTATCTCTATAGATAAAGGCGTTGCTATTATGCAACGCTTTTTTTATGAATAAACTGCTTACTTTTTTATTAGTTTCTTTTGTAATATTAGGCTGTAAGCCTAAAGATACTGTTCCTCTTAATGAACTTTCCAATGTGGCATTTGTAGTCTCTGGTGGTTCAAAAACAGTAGAAGTCATAGATTTAATAAATCAGGAAGTGGTGAATAGTTATCTTCTCACCAACGATTCTGAGCGGTTTCCCCACCATGTTTACTTATCAAGAGATAAGAAAATGTTGGCTATAGCTAATCCCAAGTACGACTTTTCTAACGGTCATTTAGGACTCCATGGAAAGGAGATAGGAGGTGGCGTGATTATTCTAAATGCCCATTCTGGAGCCAAACAACTAGCGTATGATGTGCCTTTCGCCAATCATAATGCTCTTTTCTCTCCAGACAATTCAGAGATTTGGACCACTGGAATGAGTCATTCAGGAAAGGCGTTTATTCATGACGCCGCCACAGGAAACGCTAAAACAGAAGTGCTTTTAGATGCAGACCCTTCAGAAATCATTTTTACAACAGATGGAAGAAATGCTGTGGTGAGGAGTGGAGAAAGTACTTTTCTTCAATTTGTGGAGGTAGCTGCGAAAGAATTAGTGAAAATAGTGAAAGTAGATTTATCTGCAGGGAATGTTTGGGAAGGCTATGATAACATCGTTTTGGTCTCTAATTCAGATAAAAAATCAGTCAATTTTGTGAATACAGATAGCTATGTGGTCACAGATTTTATAGACTTTAATTTTTCTCCAGGTTTTTTGACTTTCAATGTATTAACAAAAGAGTTATGGGTTTGCAATTCGGCTGGGAACAGTGTTGA
The DNA here is from genome assembly GCF_055134445.1 of Arcticibacterium sp. Lineage (NCBI taxonomy): Bacteria > Pseudomonadati > Bacteroidota > Cytophagia > Cytophagales > Leadbetterellaceae > Arcticibacterium > Arcticibacterium sp. The sequence continues at coordinate 88,727 of NZ_JBSRVI010000037.1, read as the reverse complement.
GATATTTAAGAAAGAAGGGGGAGTTTGGGCCAACACCCACAAATTAGAATTTGCGGATGCCGACCCTCACATGATTAAATTTTACGAAGCCGGAGAGAAAGCATTGCTCATCAATCAAAAAGAAAATACTGCTGCTTTTATAGATACAGAAACCAAAGAAGTCTTAAAGACGATAACGGTTGGTCAAAAACCTAACGGAATTGCCATTCTTTAGTTCTTGGCTGGAACGCTTGCTCTTAAGGCTGTGATTCCTTTTTCTACGGCTTCTTTAAAGAATGGATAGACTGGGTCGGTAGCACCTAAGTTTTGAGCTTTTAAAGCCATTTTAAGTGCGTCCGTATTTCTACCCATTTCTTTTAGTATAACAGATTTAATCCAAGTGTTTCTAAAAGTCTCTTTTAATAAAATGGACTTATCGGCATATTCTAGGGCTGTGCCTAAATCCATTTTTTTGTTCACCATATATTCCGCAGCTTGCTGAAAAGCACCTGCAGCTTCATCATTTCTTGTGTTTACTTCTGAGATTATAGTGCTTTCATTATCCACAGAAAGTGGTAAACTAACACCCGTGTGCTCCCAGTAAATATTTAATCTAGCCATGTCTTCGTGGACATCGGAAATATCTATTGTGAAGGTTTCAGTAAAGTCTACTTTGTTAGGTTTTACTGAAACGATTAATGCATTTTTAGATTTGTCGTAATCGTTCTGTGTGGTGTTGATTTCGGTATTAAAAACCACTTTCCACTCTTGCTCGCCGGGGATAGATAAAATGGCGTATTCTCCTGCCTTTAGTGTTTGACCACTAATTTTAATATCATTAGAAATCTTTATCTTTGTGGCGGCATTGGCACCTGTACGCCATATTTCACCATATTTTAATAGACCACCAAAAATGGTTCTTCCTTTAACACCAGGTCTAGAGTAGTCTACAGATATTTTGGTAACTCCGATGGTTTGAGAAAAATTGGCTCCCGGACTAGGTTGTGGTGTAACCTGAGCTTGAAGGTGAAATGACATAAATGCCAGAAGAATTAAACTTAAAATTGATATTTTCATCGATTGTGTTTTTTGTATAGAACTATAATTGTTAAAAGATATTTCAAAACTACCATTTTAATGAACAGAAACGACCTCATTTCATATTTGAAAAAATATGTAGCATTTAATCCTGAAGAAGAATTAATGAAGGAAAGGTTGCTTGATTTTGTAGAAAAGCATCAAAATTGTTTTGATAGAGAGCTTTTAATAGGTCATGTTACGGCTTCTTGTTGGGTGGTAAATGAGCATAAAACAGAGGTACTTTTGATAAATCATGCGAAACTAAATAAGTGGCTGCAGCCCGGTGGACACTGTGATGGAGATGCCGATGTTTATGCTGTTGCTAAAAAGGAATTGGTAGAAGAAACGGGTTTAATGCCTTTATTTGATAATTCTGCAATTTTTGATGTAGACATCCACGACATACCCGAAAGAAAGGGTGTGCCATCTCATGAACACTTTGATATTAGATTTTTATTTGTGGTAGACCAAAACCATCCCTTAATGCAAAATCACGAAACCAACGGAATGGCATGGTTGTCTCTAGATAAAATTCAAGACTTTACAAAAGAGGAGAGTGTCCTAAGGATGAGAAATAAAATGACTTTTTAATGTATTAAATCTGTATAACTATTCAATAAAGATTCTCTCAGTGGCAGAAAAGTTATCGTTAAAAACTCTTAGAATATACAAGCCAGCGGCCAATTCATTCTTATTTAAAGCCAATTCAAATAAATTTCTTTTAAACGTATCTGAGTAAACTTGTTTCCCTTTGGCGTTGGTTAGAACCACATTGAATGTCGCCCCAGGATCTGTTTTTGTGACTAAAACTTTCACATTCCCGTTACTTTCAGTAGGATTAGGGAATACAATAATATCTTTTTCGGTGTTATGAACCAATCTTTTCAATGAAGCCAATTCATAGGCCCTCTCAAAATTAGGAATTCCATAGCCCAATATATTATCGGGTTGGTTTGCCTGTGTTCCAGACGCCAGCAAGGTTTCTCTAATTTCTGTTGCTGTTAAATCAGGGAAAGCTTGTCTCAGTCCAGCCACAAGGCCAGTAATCAATGGAGCCGCAAAAGAAGTGCCATTTGATGTTCCAACAAAATTACTAGGATAAGCTACCGTGGTTCTTCCACCTTGAGCGGCTATTTCTGGTTTGATTCTATTATCTGCACTTGGGCCTATAGAACTAAAGCTCACATAATTTTGGTCTGCGTCTACTGCGGCAACTGCTATTACAGAATCCCCATCTGCAGGGGCGGTGATATATTTCCATGCTTTGTTTCCTTCATTTCCAGCGGATACCACTACTATAATACCTTTCGCCGCCAACCAGTCAGCCGCTCTTGTAATCAGTGCTTTGTTCCCATCTAAATCTGCATAAACGTAGTCTTGTTCACTGCCATCAAAGTCTGCGTACCCTAGTGATGATCCCACAATATCGACGCCTATAGAATCTGCTCTTTCTGCTGCAAAAAGCCAATTGGCTTCTTCCAGTTTAGTTTCAGAAGCTACATTTTCGGTGGTGTATAATACAAAAGAAGCATCAGGAGCAGTTCCCACCATTTGCCCATCTAGTTTGGCTGCGATGCAGCTCAAAACGGAGGTGCCATGAGAATGGGCGTCGTAAACAGAAGTGCTGGTATTGACAAAATTAAAAGTTTCAAGAACTCTTTTTTCTGCAAAAAGACTTTCAAAGACATCTAATTTATCGGCATTGGAATATCCAGAATCTAAAAGGCCAATTAAAACACCTTTTCCTGTGTAATTTTTCTGATGCATAACATCTGCCCCTAGCATAGCCAATTGATTAGAAGAAGTTCCTGGGTCAATGGTTGGTATCTCTCCTAAACTCATATTCCCAGTTTTTATCCTAGCTGATGCTTTTTCAAGTCCTAGGGCGTAGTTACCTTCTAGACCTTTTACGAAAGACATAGCCAGAACCTCGCTTAATTTTTCTTTAGGAATATCTATCAGTGCTGCGTTTAACCATTTGCTAGTGAATTTTACGGCTATGCCGGCAGACTGAAGACTTTTTAGGTATGCTGGATTAACAGGTAAATCTTGTTCCGTAATATTTATGCCTTGTTTTTGCCTTCTTTCCACAGAACGAATAGATAAAAACTCTTGAGGTTTTTCTATACTATAAGGGCTACTTGATTTGTCTTTGAAAACAACAAGATACTTATTTTGACCAAAAAGAAAGGTACTTTGCGTAAGCAGCAAAAGCAATAATGACTTTTTCATATAACAGTTTATAAGAATAAAAATACGAAACTGCGTCTTACGAAGATGTTTTTGTATGATTCTTTTTGAAAAACAGCCAGAAAAAAGAATTATCCTGATTCTTATTTGCCTTTTACAAAGGTGGCATCTGTAATTTCTCGCTAGTAAATCAAAGGATCTTTAGGCATTAAAACTTTTAAGAATCCAACCACCACCTATCACGTCATCCCCTTCATAAAAAACGGCTGCCTGACCTGGAGCAATCGCACTGATAGGTTCGTTAAAAATAACTTCCATTTTATCATTCCCTATCTGAGACGCCATGGCTGCCGCAGCAGGAGTTTTGTATCTTATTTTGGCAAAAGTCTCCTTTGGCTGACCCAGCAAGTCTGTATACTTCTGCATATTGAGTTTACCTACATGCATGGCATTTTTGAATAAGTGCTTTTCAACTCCAAGTATAACTTCATTGGTGTCTTTTCTGATTTCTGTAACGTAAACTGGATATCCCAAAGCAATGCCCAAGCCTTTTCTTTGACCTACTGTGTAGAAAGGGTAGCCTTCGTGCTTTCCTACTTTTTGACCAGATTCTAAAACAAAATCGCCGCCTTTTACGCGTTCTTCCAAACCATCCACTCGTCTTTTAAGAAATCCTCTGTAGTCATTATCAGGAACAAAACAGATTTCATAAGATTCAGATTTGTTAACGAGGTCATAGAAACCTCTTTCCACGGCCATTTCTCTTATTTCTTTTTTTGTAAGCTGCCCTAATGGAAGTTGTGTTCTGGAAAGGCTGTCTTGAGAAATTCCCCAAAGCACATAACTTTGGTCTTTTAATTCATCTTTTCCTTTCGATATGACAAACCTGCTATTTTCTTCTCTTATATTGGCATAATGTCCAGTTGCTAAAAATTCACAATCCAAATTATTAGCTCTTCTTAAGAGAGCATCCCATTTTACGTGGGTATTACACAAAACACAAGGGTTTGGCGTTCTTCCTTCTAAGTATTCACCGGTAAAATGGTCTATGACGTAATCGCCGAATTCTTCTCTGATGTCTAGTATATAATGTGGGAAGCCGAGGTTTACAGCAATATTTCTAGCGTCGTTTATGGAATCTAAGCTACAGCAGCCTGTTTCTTTTTTGCTTCCTCCAGAGGCGGCATAATCCCATGTTTTCATGGTCATTCCTATAACCTCATATCCTTCTTCGTGCAGTAATACTGCTGCCAGAGAGCTGTCAATACCGCCACTCATGGCCACTAAAATTCTTCCGTGTTTGCTCATTGAACTAAATGGGTTGAACGCCCATCGTTTATATTTTAAATAAAATTCCTTTTGTCCAAGACTGATTATCAAATCCTGCTAAATACAAAGGTACAAACAATAGAAAGTGAAATGAGCAGATTTTAGTTCTTTAAAATGTTTTAATCTTGCTAATTGACATTAAATGGCTATCGCAATCATTTAATTATCTTCTTGAATTATTGTTTTGTCTTAGGTCTTTTAAGGATTAGAACCCTATTTTTGCGACAAATAAAGCAAACTATGTTAAAGAGAGAAGTATTGGTCAATGGCATTTCTAACCTTTCAGATGCACGTTATTGTGCGGGGATGTTTGTTGATTATTTATGTTTTGAATTAAATTCAGAACATGCAGACCATATTCCTTTAGAGAAGATTATTGAAATTAAAAATTGGGTTAGTGGTCCCAAGATAGGAGGTAGGATAAGTAAGTGGCCTAAGGATATCACTAGCGAGCAGTGGTCAGGATTGGGTTTAGATTATTTGATAATTAGCCATCTAGATTTGGTAGATAGTGCAAAAGGAAAAGTCTCCGAATTGTTTTTTGAATTAACAGAAGAAAACTCAAGTTCAATTAATTTGGAGGATTTTGACCATGTTTTATGCTCTTCCCTACAGGTGGGCCAAGACGTAAATCACCAATCACTTTTTGTGGGTGGTGATGTGAATTTAGATAATCTGGAAGATTTTTTGAATATTGGTGCTTTAGCTGGAATTGCATTAACGGGTAATCATGAAGTAAGGCCCGGTCAAAGCAACTATGAGGATTTAATGGATGTTTTGGAGGCTTTAGAAGAGGAAGATTAGACGTATAGGACATAAGGTAAAAAATGTCAAACATTAGATGTAGTAGTTTATCCAGTTTTGTAACCATTCGTGTAGTTTGTAATACATAGTACCACTTTGAGGTATACCTTTGAAATGAATTAATACAAATTATAAATGAAAAAGAATGAAAAAAAACTTAGAAGAATTAAGAACTCCGATTCGGTTTTAGGAGGCGTAACGCAGGGCTTAGGAGAGTATTTTGAGATTGACCCTACCATATTTAAAGTGTTATTTGTGGTTCTATTTTTTACTCCTTTACCCGTATTTATTACTTATTTAATTTTATGGGTAGTTTTGCCAGAAGAAGATAGAGCGTTTAGTTACGCCAATGACAATGACAACCCAGCACTTAAAACATCAAATTTTAATAATATGAGCAATCATTCATCAAAAAACGGAAATCTTGTAGGAGGTATTGTCCTTATCTCTTTAGGAGCCATTTTTGCCTTTCGTACATTCTTTGATATTAACTTATTCAGTTATATCGGTAAAATGTGGCCATTATTTTTAATCGGACTTGGCGTATGGATTATTATAAGAGATAAAGACGATAACGATAACTTTAAATCTAATTACAATCCTCCTTCAAACCCAGATCAAGGAACTTCAAATGTGGAAACATTTTAGTCTATGAAAAGTAGAAGTAATGTTTTCTTGGGAGCCATTTTAGTGGCTGTTGGGGCTATTTTGTTAGCATTCAACTATGATTTGCTTGAGTTCAATTACACTTTTAAAACGGTGGCGAAATTTTGGCCTTTATTATTAATACTGGCTGGTGTGGCAGTTTTACTTCATGAGAAAAGGTCTTTTTATAATCCTACTACCGCTCTTTTGGTAGCTTTTGCTATACCTCTTGGTATATATAGTGCGGCTTCTGATGGCGTAGAACATCTAAAAACGGAATTTGAAGATGATTTTCATTTCGATTGGGACGAAAATGACGAAGATTGGGATAATTCTTTTAAAGATGGAAAATCTTATAAGGATGGATCAGAAGAGAAACAAAACGGAGATAGAATAGAACAAAACTTTAATGTTCCGTTTTCGAATAACTTAGAGGAAGCCAGTTTAAACTTTGGTGGTGGTGCTGCAGAGTTTCATTTGAAAGAGGCCAAAGGAGAACTTTTTAAGGCAACTACTTTGCTCAATTCAGGAAGCTACAGGCTTTCAGATGAACTGAAGAACAATCATCATCAAATAGATTTTGATATGAAATCTAGAAAGAATAAGAGCTTTAATTTCGGTGATAACGACCACAATGAAATATTCTTAGAACTAAGCACTAAGCCAGTTTGGAGGATTGAAATGGGCATAGGTGCGGGCGATTTAGATTTTGATTTCAGCAATTTCAAAGTTAAATCCTTAGAAATTAAAACTGGAGCAGCGGCAGTGAATGTTAAATTGGGAGATAAATTAGAAAAGACTGAGATTAAAGTGGAAAGTGGGGTCGCCAAAGTGGATATTTCTGTTCCAGAAAGCGTAGGATGTGAAATTAAGATGGACGGGGCTCTTAATTCTAAAGATTTTTCAGGTTTTGAACAGGATGGAAGATCTAGATGGAAGACTTCAAATTTTGATACGGCTTCAAAAAAGATTTACATAGACATGTCTAGCGGTCTTTCTTCTGTGAAAGTCAATAGATATTAATAAAGATACTTCGCAGATTTTAAAAGACCAGTTTAATTCTCAAAACTGGTCTTTTTTATGTCTAATCTTTATATTTCAATGCTTTCACAGGACTGATTTTCAAAATAGATAGGGTTGGGATAATCACTATCAAGCTTACTAAAATCACGGTGGCCAGATTGACCAAAATGAATGTCGGCCAGTGCCATGAAATGGGCACATAAGCCATATAATAATTTTCTGGGTCCAAGGGGATGAGTTTAAATTTGTCTTGAATAAAACAAAAGCCAAAAGCTATTAAATTTCCAATGGCCAGACCCTTCAGAATAATTAAAACGGCATTTGAAATGAAAATTTTCTGAATTAAACCATTTCTAGCTCCTAGAGATTTTAGAAGACCAATCATGGGTGTTCTCTCCATAATCATAATTAGCAATACGGAGACCATGTTAAAACTAGCCACAACTATAATTAAGAATAACACAATAAAGATGTTTCTGTCTAGGAGATTGAACCAATCAAAAAATTGGGGTAATAATTGAGTGATTTTATGAATTCTCTGGTCTTGTGGAATGAATTCATAAAGTTGTTCTGTGGTTTTATCCAAATCATTGAAGTCTTTCAAGAAAACTTCTAAATGACCAATTTCATTATCATCCCAGTCGTTTATTCTCCGAATAAGATTAATGTCTACAATGCCATAGCTGTTATCAATATCTTCAATGCCAGTATCATAAATACCTACTATTTTAACCTTTCGTGCCCTTGGAGGCTCTTGGATAAAATAAATTAGAATTTCATCATCCAGTTTAACATTTAGGATTTTTTTAAGTTTCCGGCTTAAAATTATTTCTTTGGCATAGCCTGAAGAGTCTTGTTGAATAACTCTTCCTTCAACGATATTATCCTCAAAAATGGCCCAGTTATATTGCTTATCCACCCCCTTTAAAAGCACTCCGGAAATCTCTTCTTCAGATTTGAGTAAAGCGGATTTTAGGACAATTGCATTTATCGAAGCTATACTTTCATTATTGGAAATTAGTTCTTCGATTTCTTGATTAATTACGAAAGGACTTTCCTCAAAAGATTGATTCAGTGTAATTTTACTTATCTGTAAATGAGCGGACATGCTAAACAGTTTCTCCTTAATGGTATCTTTAAAACCAAATAAGACAGAAAATGAAAGTATAATGGCCGCCACACCAATAGCAATACTTGTGATACCGATATTGATGACAGAAGCAGAAAAGGTCTTACCTTTGGTCTTTCTGATTTTCTGAGCCAAGAAATATTCAGTATTCATTTTATATATATGGACAAAATATTAAGTCTTCTGTTTGTATTTATGATAGGACTATCTCCTATCAGCTGTAAATCTAAAGCAAACTCTTTAGAAACGCCCGAAAAAATAAAAGTAGGTGCAGAAATGATGGAAAAGTACCTGCCTTTATTGAAAGATAAAAAAGTAGGACTCATCATTAATCATACTTCAACCATTGGGCAAACGCATCTTCTGGACTCTTTATTAAGCAGAGGAGTGCAAGTCAAAGTTATTTTTGCACCGGAACATGGCTTTAGAGGAACTGCTGACGCAGGTGCTCATATTGACAATTCTAAAGATGCAAAAACGGGTATCCCAATAGTTTCTCTTTACGGAAAAAATAAGAAACCTACAAAAGAGCAAGTGCAAGATTTAGATATCCTACTTTTTGATATTCAGGATGTTGGTGTTCGTTTTTATACCTATATCAGCACGCTACATTATATCATTGAAGCATCAGTTGAAAATAACAAACCTTTAATCGTACTGGACAGGCCAAATCCTAACGGACATTATGTGGCTGGACCTGTTTTAGAGAAGGAGTATAAGTCTTTCGTAGGAATGAATCCTATACCAGTAGTTTATGGTTTAACTATAGGTGAGTTGGCCATGACCATAAATGGTGAAGCTTGGGCGAATAAAACAAAAAGTAATTTAACGGTAATAAAGTGTGAAAACTATACGCACGCCTCACCATATTCATTACCTATTAAGCCATCACCGAATTTACCAAACCTTCAATCTATTTTATTGTATCCGTCGATTTGTCTTCTTGAACCAACAAAAATAAGTGTGGGTAGAGGCACAGATATTCAATTTCAGGTTATAGGTGGACCGGATGTAAATCTTGGAAGTTTTCATTTTATCCCGACAGACAAGCCTGGGGCTCAGAACCCTGTTAACGAAGGGGTGGATTGTTATGGCAGGGATTTAACTCAGGTTAATGCCATGGAAATGGGTTTTGATTTAAGTTTACTATTTGATTTTTATAGAAATTATAAAGACAAGAAGAACTTTTTTTCCAGTGAGAGCTTTTTTAATCTTTTAGCCGGTAATAGCTGGATTTTGGAAGATTTGAAATCAGGGAAAAATGTTGAAGAAGTTGAAATGAAATGGCAGGATGACCTGATAGCATTTAAAAAAATAAGAAAAAAATACCTTTTATATACAGATTTTGAATAATGGAAGAGAAAATACTAATTATTGATTTTGGTTCACAATTGACTCAGTTAATAGCTAGACGTGTTAGAGAGCATAATGTTTACTGCGAAATCCATCCGTTTAACCATTTTCCTGAATTAGATGATTCTATAAAGGGTGTGATATTGTCTGGAAGTCCGTGTTCTGTTAGAGAGCAAGATGCTCCAATGGTGGATTTAAAGGGTATCATTTCTAAGGTTCCTGTTTTAGGGGTTTGTTACGGAGCCCAGTTACTGGCTCACAGTTTAGGAGGAAACGTAGAGGCCTCTACCACGCGAGAGTACGGTAGAGCTATATTAGGGAAGATAGAAGATAACAATCCCTTATTTACAGATATTGCTGTTGGTACACAAACTTGGATGTCGCATGCCGATACCATTACCAATTTGCCTTCAAACGCCCGAGTGATAGCCTCTACGGATTCTGTAGAAATGGCGGCTTTTCAGTTTAATGATGCTCAAGTTTACGGTATACAGTTTCATCCTGAAGTAACACACAGTACGGATGGAAAAACATTGCTAAAAAACTTTCTGGTAGGAATTTGCGGGTGTAATCAGAGTTGGACTTCGGATTCTTTCGTAGAAACTTCTGTAGCCGAGTTGAAAGAGCAGTTAGGGGGTGATAAAGTAGTTTTAGGTCTATCTGGTGGTGTGGATTCCTCGGTAGCGGCCATGTTAATTCATAAGGCCATTGGCCAAAACCTGTATTGCATTTTTGTGGATAACGGTCTGTTGAGGAAAAACGAGTTTGAGGAAGTACTTGAGTCGTATAAAGGTTTAGGATTGAACGTAAAAGGTGTAAATGCTAAAGATAAGTTTTATGACGCATTAAAAGGCTTAACAGACCCAGAAGCTAAAAGAAAGGCGATAGGGAAGACATTTATTGAAGTTTTTGATGACGAAGCTCATCAGATTCAAGATGTAAAGTGGTTGGCTCAGGGTACTATTTATCCGGATATTATTGAGTCTGTTTCTGTAAAAGGGCCATCCGCTACCATTAAATCTCATCATAATGTAGGTGGATTGCCAGACTACATGAAATTGAAAATAGTAGAACCGCTTAAGCTATTATTTAAAGATGGTGTGAGAGAGGTGGGAGCAGCTTTAGAAATGCCTAGATCTATTTTAGGGCGACATCCTTTCCCTGGACCGGGCTTAGGAATTAGAATCTTAGGAGACATCACTGCAGAAAAAGTAAGAATCTTACAAGAGGTGGATTATTTCTTTATTCAGGGTTTGAAAAATGAAGGTTTATACGACGAAGTTTGGCAAGCAGGCTCTATGCTGCTTCCAGTACAAAGCGTAGGCGTAATGGGAGACGAAAGAACATATGAAAGTGTAGTGGCTTTAAGAGCGGTAACCAGTGTGGATGGCATGACGGCAGATTGGGCACACTTACCTCACAGTTTTTTAGCAAACGTTTCTAATCAGATAATTAATAATGTAAAGGGAGTAAATAGAGTGGTTTACGATATTAGTTCTAAACCGCCAGCTACAATAGAATGGGAGTAAGTAATCTCCTTTCTAAAATATATATTCAATATCTAAAGACTAATTTTAGTTTTTAGATATTGAACCTTCTAAATCTAGTGTTGAATTTTTAGTATTCCCTTTATTTGATTCAATCAATTTAATTTTGTGATTCTTGAATCTTCTTAATTCTAACCATTGGCTAAAAGCTAGATAGATTCCAAAAATGGAAATTACATAGATCGACAAGGCTGTATTGGTGAAAAAAGTTCTTAAACTGTATGTAAAGACAGAAAGTAAAATAGTCATACCATACAGTGTTAAAGAAGATGCCAAGTGTGATAGACCGTTGTCAACCAACAGATGATGTAAGTGTAGTCTATCTGCTTCAAATGGAGATTTTCCCTTCAGAATTCTTACCGCAAAAACTCTTAATGTGTCAAAAATAGGGACACTTAAAAGTGATAAGGCTATCACAGGAGCACTTACAAAATGTTGTCCAGGAGAAAAATTAGCACCTTCGTTTAGACTTATAAACCTTACGGCAAATATGGTTACGAGGTATCCAATAATGAGTGAACCTGTGTCTCCCATAAATATTTTACTTCCTTTGGAGTAATTATACCGAAGAAAGCCAAGAAGTGAAGCTGCCAAAGAAAAACTCAAACAGGCCATTGACCACTGGTCATTGAGGAGGAACCACCATCCAAAGCCGCCACTGGCTATCATAGCAATTCCACCAGACAAACCATCAATGCCATCAATAAGGTTGAAAGAGTTTATGAGTGCCACAAAAATGAAAATAGTGAACAATACACTGATAAGGTAAGGCAGTTCATGTATTCCGAAGATACCAAAAAAGCTATTTATCCTTAAGTCTGAACCAACCACTACTAATATAGAAGCGATTACTTGAGAGCCGATCTTTTTCAAAGGGGCTAATGCGTAAAGATCATCCTTAAGACCTAAGAAGAATAGAATTAAAAGACCTGCAAATATCTTATGCATAAGATATCCTTCATCTTCAAAATTCCATAACATGTAGCCTATCAAAGTGCCCGCAAAAATAGCGATGCCACCAAATGTAGGAGTCGGGGATTTATGAGAACTCCTTTTTACAGGATTTTCCATAAGTCCTCTCAACATACAAATGTTTCTTATAACAGGAATGGAACGCCAAGTGACTGTAAGCGATAAAATGATACTAAGGAAAATTTGCACGCTTGGGTCACCAACGATTTCTTCAAATATTAATTTCACTCAAAAAAAATCTAAGTAATGGTCTAATAGTAATCAAAAATAGGAATTTAATCTTAATTCCTACTTAAAAAGGAAAATAGCCTCGCTGAAACTTTATTTAAGGGTTGAAAATCTATAGAATTACCCTTTTTCGAACAAAAACTGCTGGGTTTCCACTCCAGATTTCATAAGGAGGAAGATTTTTGCTAAGTATAGAGCCTGCACTCAAAACGCTATGCTCATGGCAAATAACGCCAGGGGTAACCAGACTTCTTGCTCCAATCCAAGTCCCATCTTCGATGATTATTTCGCCTACCATTAAGTCAAAGGTCTGACTTTTATAGTTGTGGTTACCTGTTAATAACATGGCGTCTTGAGACAGACAGGCATGAGCACCTATTTTCACCAAAACAAGATTATCAATCCATACCTTTTCTCCGATCCAAGCAAAATCTCCTATCTCCAGTAACCAAGGATACTTTATGTTTACCCGCGGTTTAATCATGACTTTCTTCCCAATCTTGGCACCAAATGATTTTAAAACATATACTTTAAAACCGGTGGGTAAAGGTAAATAAGAATTGATGGTAATTCTTCCTATAATCATCCATAATATCCTTCGAAATAAGGAGCCATGGTTGTACCAGGAGTTGTCGTATCTAGACAGGTCTACTTTACTCATTGATTTAGTCTTTCAATTAACATGCTGCTTTTTTGCCTTCCTTCTTCCAGTTTATCTGAAAGGAAGAGTTTTGTCCTTTCAAAATGACTTTCATAGCCCACTTTATCTCCTATCTCAACTATATGAGCCCATTCTTGTACAGAAGTGTGAAAAGCCAAATCGTCTTTTCTAATACTCTTATTGTATAGAGCTGCCTGCATAGATTCCTCTAACAAGCCTTCATGCATAAAAAGGTACTCAGCCATCCCCACTCTTAACTTGAAAGGAGGTGTTTGCACCACTTTATTTTTGTAAGGATTACTATCTAATCTAGCCCAAGTTAACACCATTGCTAACAGACTTAAATGAGAGTTGGGCAGATTTTCATCCGAATGATGTAAGGAATACTCTTTCATGAGCTCATCACTGAGCATGAGTGTACCATCAAAATCTGCAAAGACTTTGGTTTTGGCGGCTAATATTAAATCGTAAAAAGTATCCCGCTCTTCAGAAATCATTAATCCAAATATTTCATTTTCGGATTCCGCATAGGCTCTTACGTGATTTTTACCATACGGATTCATTAGAGCCATTCCAGCATATACATGGTGCTTGTAACTGAAAATGCGGAGTGTCATCAGCATTTTTAGGGTATCTAAACCGCTAGCGTGCAGTGGATTTATCCATGGATAAACGCCCCTGTGCATAAAGGAAGTACCTATACTCTCAAAACCAATATGGGTTACCACCTGTACATCGGCCATCATTTTATCATGAACGGCTGCTGAAGGCAGAATTTCTATTTTTGATCCTGTAAAAGAAAGCAGATGGAGCATCTCCTGAAATCTTTCATTGTCACATCTATGATTAATAGCAATTAAGGTTTGACCCACAGGATTCACATTTGGTCCATGGAGGGCATGAATGCTAGCAATGTTAACATCTGGACTAAGATACTTTTCAAAAGCTTCCATTTCTGGAGCTTTGATAGAAGTTTGTCCCGCCACTAAGGTATTCTTTTGAATTCCTGCGGCTACAGATTGAACAACGTAGTCAATATTCTCTGTTTCCACACAGAAGAGTAAAAAGTCCGAAACTCGAGCCACATCCAATCCTTCTTTCAACAAAACGATGGTTGTTTCGGAAAGTTTGACCTTTAAAGTCTCATAGTTGGCGGGTAAGTCACAACCAAAAACCTCATAACCGGCATTAGAAAAAATGTTTGCGTAAAGCAATCCCATGTCCCCTAATCCTATTATTCCTATTCTCATTTATGACCTATCGACTTTATGAGTCGCAAAAGTACCTAAAATATAAAAAACAGGCTTAAAGACTAATAAAAGAAAATATGAATAAGCCGAGTATAATTAGTCCGCTTAATACTGTTGCTGCTTTGGAGGCAAGAAAATTTCTTTTAGGCGATTTTGAATAGTAGTTATAATTGTTCATTGCTAAGTTTTTTTATTTGGAAAGCACTAGGTACTACAATACTAACCAAAGTAATTGAAATTTCAAAAATTACTGAAACTTAATATAAATCTTAAGTAAAAAACTTTTGGCAGAGGTCAATAGCTAGGTTACCTTTGTGGCTCAAAACAGCAATAGAAAATCTTAAATGAAAAAACTTAAAATTGCCATTCAAAAATCAGGAAGACTGAGCGACGATTCTGTTAAACTTTTTAAAGCTTGCGGAATTAAGTTTGAAGTAGGGAAATCAAAGTTGATGTCCGAGTCAAAAAACTTTCCAGCTGAGTTTCTTTTTTTAAGAGATGATGATATCCCAGGATACGTGGCAGACGGTGTAGCAGATGTTGGTATAGTAGGAGATAATGTACTTGTAGAGCATGAGTGTCATGTGAACAGAGTGAAAAGCTTAGGTTTTTCTAAATGCAGATTGTCTTTAGCGGTATCTAGAGATGTAGATTATTCTGGTGTTTCTTATTTTGAAGGGAAGAGTATCGCTACTTCTTATCCAAATATTTTGGGTAAGTTTTTGAAAGAGAATGGTGTAAATGCTCAGATTCACTTTATCAGTGGCTCTGTGGAGATAGCTCCAGGCATTGGTTTAGCTGAGGGTGTTTGTGATATTGTGAGTACTGGAGGTACATTATTAAGTAATGGACTAAAAGAAGTAGAACCTATTTTCAATTCGGAAGCCATTCTAATTGCCAATAATAGTTTATCTGATGAGAAGCTAGAACTGCTTGATAGAATTGTTTTTAGAATGAACGCGGTTCAAACTGCCGATACACATAAGTATGTTTTATTGAATGCTCCCAATGATAAAATTGAGGATATTGTCAATATCATGCCTGGTATGAAGAGTCCTACCATTACACCTTTGGCCAAAGAAGGTTGGAGCTCTATACATTCTGTTTTAAAAGAGAACGATTTCTGGGAGAATATTGAAGCGATGAGAAATATGGGTGCTGAAGGTATTCTCGTTATACCTATTGAGAAAATGATATTCTAGTTTTCATGGTGCTTAAATGCCAATTGAAAACACAAACCAGTAATTGATAATGAAGTTATTTGATAAACCTGAAAAGAAGGAATGGAAAGCTATTTTGGCTAGGCCAACGGCTGATATTTCTGAAATAGAAGGTAGGGTGCAGCCTATTTTAGAAGAAGTCAGAAGTAATGGTGATGAAGCCCTAAGAAAATTCGCTCTGACTTTTGACAACATTCTGTTAAACGATTTTGAGGTCAACGCTAAGGAGTTAGATGCAGCAGAAGCCGCTTTAAGTGAAGAATTAAAGGATGCTATCAAATTGGCTTATGCTAACGTTTATAAGTTTCATGAGGCTCAGAAATCTGAGCCAGAGATTATAGAAACGATGCCTGGTGTCCAATGTTGGCGTAAATCTGTAGGAATAGAAAAGGTAGGGATATACATTCCAGGTGGAACAGCTCCTCTTTTCTCTACCGTTTTGATGTTAGGTATTCCTGCTAAAATTGCTGGCTGTAAAGAAATTATCCTTTGCTCTCCGAGTAACCATCCAGCAATATTTTATGCCGCAAAACTAGTAGGTGTAACCAGCGTTTTTAGAATTGGTGGTGCCCAGGCGGTGGCTGCGTTAGCTTACGGTACAGAATCTGTTCCAAAGGTATCAAAGATTTTTGGCCCTGGGAATCAATATGTAACTGCTGCTAAACAATTGGTTAGCAAGGAAGGAGTAGCTATTGATATGCCTGCCGGTCCTTCAGAGGTGGCCGTTTTTGCAGATGATACTGCTCAAGCAGCTTATGTAGCAGCCGATTTACTTTCTCAAGCAGAACATGGCATAGATAGCCAAGTTATTTTGGTTTCTACTTCAGCAGCTATGATCACGGCAGTTCAGGACGAGGTATATAAGCAATTAGAGGAACTGCCAAGAAAGGAATTGGCGGCAGCTTCTTTAGAGAATTCAAAATGCATTTTAGTGTCTTCTCAGGAAGAGGCAATAGATATTTTGAACGAATATGCTGCGGAGCATTTGATTTTAGCAGTGGAAAATGCAGAAGAGATAGGGGAGAAGATTATTAATGCAGGTTCTATATTCTTGGGTAATTATACGCCAGAATCATGTGGCGACTATGCTTCAGGTACCAATCATACGCTACCTACAAATGGTTATGCGAAAGCATATTCTGGAGTTTCATTGGATAGTTTCGTTAAGAAAATAACTTTTCAAAAAATCACGAAAGAAGGATTGGAGAAACTTGGCCCTGCGGTTCAAATTATGGCAGAAGCGGAGTCGCTTCAAGGGCATTCAAATGCCGTGAAAGTAAGATTAAAGTAATCTTTATATAATTCATAAAAAATAAAGTGCATCTGAATTATTTCGGATGCACTTTATGATTTAACACACGCTAGTTCTCTTCTTTTAAGAAAGTCTTGAGCTTATTTACCATATTACTACTACCCGTGAAAAAAGGGACTCTTTGATGAAGTAAATCGGGTTTAATGTCTAAAACAGATTGAAAGCCATCCGTTTCTTCCCCACCGGCTTGCTGAGCCAAAAAAGCAATAGGATTACATTCGTAAAGTAAACGAAGCTTTCCTTTGGTGTCTATTTTGGTTTGAGGATACATATAAATGCCACCTTTTAATAAATTTCTGTGGAAGTCCGCTACCAATGAACCAACATATCTTGCTTTGTAGGCCGGTTTATTATTTAAAGGTTGTTTACAGAAATCTAAATAATCGTTTAAACCTTTTGAGAAAAAGGCACTATTACCTTCGTTTATGGAGTAGATCTCGCCATTCTCCGGTTGTCTCATGTTTGGATGAGAGAGATAAAAGGTGCCAATTGCAGGGTTTAATGTAAAGCCATTAACGCCTTGACCTGTTGTAAGAACCAGCATGGTGGAACTACCATAAATGATATATCCAGCGGCTATTTGCTTGCTGCCTTTTTGAAGGAAATCCTCAATTTCTACTGGTGTTCCAATTTTGGTAACTCGCTTATAAATAGAGAAAATAGTTCCTACAGAAACATTGACATCAATATTGCTTGAACCGTCTAAAGGGTCTATCAATAAGACATATTTGTTTTTGTTTTTTAAGTCAAGGCTATTAATGTTAATAAAGCTTTCCTCTTCTTCCGACGCTATACCGCAAACAATTTCTCGCTTCGTTAAAGTGTCAATAAAAGTGTTATTGGCCATTAAATCCAACTTTTGCTGAGCTTCGCCTTGGACATTGAAGTCTCCCACGCCGCCTAAAATATCCACTAATCCGGCTTTATTAACCTCGTGGTTTACCAATTTGGTTGCTAAGCCTATTCCGTTTAATAGTTTAGAAAGCTCGCCAGAAGAATAATTAGAAGACTTTTGGTTTTCAATGATGAATTCTCCTAAGGTCTGATGTTTAAGGTTCATTAGTTAAAGTTTGTACCCCTGTTAAGAGTTGTAATAAACTATCGTTTTATTTTTCCGGAAATATCTCCAGAAACCAAATTTTCGATTTCTTCAATGCTGGCCAGATTAAAATCACCTTCTATGGTATGTTTTAAAGCGGAAGCGGCTGTTCCAAAATTTAGAGATTCTTGGTCATTTTGTAAAACTATTTGGCCATATATAAAACCTCCTAAAAATGCATCTCCCGCACCAATCCTGTCAATAATAAGAGTAATGTCTTGTTTCTGTGATTTGATAAGTTCTTTACCATCAAAAAGCTTAGAACTTATGACATTATGGTGACTGCTATATTGTTTTCTTTTGGTGTCCACAATCTTCGTAATTGCCGGCAAAAGTTTCATTGTGTTATGACAAGCTTCCATGAATGCATCTGTTCCTTCCTTATAATCTACGCCAAGAATCTCTTTCATATTCACTTCATTGGCTAGAAGTATATTAGAAAAAGAAGCTATTTCTGGTAAAATATCTTTTGGTGTTTTCCCATATTTCCACTGGTCTTTTCTGTAAAAAATATCTGATGAAACAGTTATCCCTAATTTGTTGGCAGCTTTAACGGCCTCCAAACAGGCTGTTGCAGCATTTTGGCTAATGCCAGCCGTGATTCCGCTCCAGTGAAACCAATCGGCATCCTTTAATATTTCTTCCCAATTAAACCATGAGGGATCCAAGTTTTGAAAAGCCGAGTCATTTCTGTCATAAATGATTTGGCTGGCTCTCATGGAAGCTCCCTTTTCAAAGAAATATAAGCCCATTCTTTCTCCAGAAAGCTTTATGCCGGAGGTATTTATTCCTAGGAGCCTTAAATAGGAGGTGGCTTTTTTTCCTAATCTGTTATTTGGGAAAACGGAAACATGCGTAGCCTCTAAGCCAAAGTTTCTGAGCGAAGCCGCCACATTCATTTCAGAGCCGCCAAAAGAAACTTCTAAGCTATTTACTTGTTCAATTTTCTGATAATTTGGAGCGGATAATCGCATCATTACCTCTCCGAAAGTAACTACTTTTTTAGTGTTCATTTCCTTAAATTATTGACTAAACTCAGCAATTCATTATTGCTTTTTTTGAATCTTCCTAAAAACAATAAGACCTCCATGAATCCATAATGGCACACCATTGACTTTTTTGTTAAAGGGCTAATACTTAGTGAAGTTTAACCCGGTTTATGCATTGGAGAATCGTAATAAGTTTTAAAGAGCATTAAATCAGACATTTAAACGAGATTAGCATAGCACCGTTCTGGTGATAGAGCTAAAATTGGTTTACGAACTGATTTGATGCAATTTAGCTACGGTCCCGATAAAATCGGGAGATTTTCTAATGAAAGCGGATTTAAACTAATTAAACTTCACTAAGTATTATTATACACTTATATTCCTAATGCTTGACCACCACCAATTTGAATAGTTTCTGCAGTTATAAAAGAAGCATCTTTGCTCGCTAAAAATGAAACTACAGAAGCTACTTCTTCTGGTTGCCCTAATCTACCTAACAGGATATTGTTTTTCCATGAAGCAAAAACTTCTGGTTTGGTTGATTTAATTTGAGCGTGAAAAGGTGTGTCAATGGTACCTGGAGACACCGCATTAACCCTAATACCATCTTCTGCCAAATCTTTTGCTAACGCTCTTGTTATTGCATGTACACCGGCTTTAGAAGTACCGTATATTCCAGCTCCTGGTCCGCCAGCATTCCAAGCGGCATTAGAGGTATAGTTAATGATAGAAGCATTTTCTCCTTTTTTAAGGAATGGAATTGCAGCTCTAGAAGCAAAAAACACAGAATCCAAGTTTAAGGCCATTACGCTTCTGTAAAACTCCGTGGTCATTTCTTCAAACCTGGATCTTCCACCTAGTCCACCTGCGTTATTTACTAATACATCTATTCTTCCGTATTTCTCACCTATTTTATTGATGTTTGCTGTTACTTCATCTTCTTTCGTAACATCAAATCCGTAGTATTCAGCCGTAATTCCTTTTTCGGTAAGTTCTTTTATTCTTGCAGCACCATCTTCCGAATTTATACCATTTAAAATTACAGTATATCCATCTGTTCCAAGCCTTTTTGCTACTTCAAAACCTATTCCGCCGGTGGCACCAGTGATTATTGCTACTTGCCCTTTTACTTTACTCATTTTATAATTTGTTTGTTTTTTGATTAAAATGCTCTTTTTAATCGTTTAATGTTTGGTATGAAAATCCACACACTTAGCATGGTTATTACAGCTAATGCTGCACCTATAATAAAGGCAGGAGTGTAATTTCCGCCACTTGTTAACCAAGGAACTAAGTATGTTAATCCTGCGGCACCCAATTTGGCTGCCATACCTGAAAAACCTGATAATGTTCCTACTGTTTTTCCGTTGAAAATATCACTAGGTAATGTTTGTATATTACCAATAGCCGTTTGGAATCCAAATAGTATAACAGCCATTATTAATACGGCCGTTGTTGGACCACCTGGGCTAGCCATTGCGAATAAAGCAGGGAGCATAATGACACAACCCAAGGAGATGACCATTTTTCTTGTTTTATCCACTGTCCATCCTTTTTTAAGTCTGTTTTGTGCTAGTAAGCCACCAAACCAAGCACCAAACATGGCACCAACGTAAGGTACCCATCCATAAAGTCCAATGGCCTGTACGTTCATTCCGTAGACCTCATTTAAATAAATCGGTATCCAGAATACAAATAACCACCAGATGGGGTCAATGGCCGCAGTAGCTAAAATCACACCCCAGCTTTCTTTATGTCCTAATAACTCTTTAGTATCAGGATTATAGGTGTCAGCATCAGTTTCTTCGCTTTGATTTAGCTGTCCGCTTAAAATATATTCACGCTCGCTTTCAGTTAACCAAGGGTGTTTTCCTGGTGGTGATTTTACTAAAACAAACCAAGGCACCAACCAAAGTAAACCCACTAATCCTACAAGGATGAAAATATATTGCCAACTAAAATAGATGGAAAGAAATGCAATCATTGGTATAGAAATGATACCTCCTATAGCCGCTCCTGAGTTAAACAAACCTTGAGCAAATGCTCTTTCATTTGTTGGAAACCACTCTGAATTGGCTTTGGCAGCTCCTGGCCAGTTTCCTGCTTCTGCAATTCCTAAGATAGATCTAAAAAGTGCGAATATTCCGAAAGAGGTTGCTAAGGCATGAAGGGCGGTAGCTAATGACCAAACCCCTATCGATAATGCAAACCCTAAACGAGTTCCTATCCAATCAAATATTTTACCAAATATGGCTTGACCAAAAGCGTAAGAGAATACAAATATTATTGAAATATAAGAATAGATCTCTTTTCTTTCGTCACTGGTTTTATCGGGATATAAGTCATCTGCAATATCAGGCCAAAGCACATTTAGTGTTTGTCTGTCGATGTAATTAATTACAGTCGCAAATGCTATAAGGCCTATAACCCACCAGCGTAATCCGTTTACTTTCATGTTTTTCTATTTTAGGGATAAGTGCATCTCATAAGTTAGGGAAGGTTTATAAAAAATCTTCTCTAACGGGTGAGAAAAAGTCCAGTAATACGCCTTCTTCAATGCATACCGCTCCATGGGGAGCATGGGGTTTAATATAAAATACGTCACCAGTTTTTAATTGCTGAGTTTCGTTGTCGATTGTTACATCAAAAACCCCACTTTCTACATAAGAAGTTTGGCTATGGAAATGATCATGAATAGGACCAATTCCACCTTTTTTGAAGTGTACTTTTACGATCATTAGACTATCGTCATACGCCATGATTTTTCTTTTAACCATGTCGTTTAATTCTTCCCACTCCATGGAGTTGTCTTTAACAAATGCTTTTTGCAAATTTTCTGTCATTTTATTCTTGTTTATTATGAAAAGGCTAATCCTCCGTTTATGTCTATGTTATTTCCTGTGATAAATGAAGATTCATCCGTGGCTAAATAGGCTACTAAATCAGCAACTTCTTCTGGTCTTCCTTCTCTTCTTAATGGTGTACTTGCTGCAACTTTAGTTCTTACTTCGTCTTTAGTGAAAGTATCGTGAAAAGTTGTCGCTATCATTCCAGGACATAAGGAATTTACTCTAATGCCTTGTGGTCCTAATTCTTTGGCCATAGCACGTGAGAAAGTCATTACTGCTCCTTTTGAAGATGAGTACGCGGCGGAACCGGCTCCCCCTCCATCTCTTCCTGCTTGTGAAGCAAAGTTGATGATAGAAGAACCTTGAGGCATATACGGTACTACTGCCTTGGTTAATAAAAAGGCAGTATTGAAATTTAATTTAAAAACGGTGTTTACGAAATCTTCGTCCATTTCTGCAAGTGTTTTACGAGCGACTAAGCCACCTGCGTTATTGACTAAAATATGTATATCAGAACCAAAAGCCGCTATAGTCGCTTTTACCAATTGGTCTACTTCATCTGGTTTGGTCATGTCTCCTTGAAACAATATGGCTTCACCGCCTATCGCTTCAATTTCTTTCATAGTTTGCTCTGCAGCATCTTTTCCTCCAAAGTAATTCACTACCACTTTAGCTCCCATAGAAGCTAATTTTAAGGAAGTCATCTTTCCGATATCTCTTCCCCCTCCGGTTACAATAGCTACCTTATTTTTTAATTTTGTCATTCTTATTTTGCGGTTAAATTGAAATAAAATGGCCCTTCCCAATGAAGATTGGACCCATTATAGTTGATTACATGATTGCTACTATAATCTTTATTGGCAATTGCCAGAATGCCTTCATTGTCGTCCGTCTTTATTTTTAAGACGGTATATTTTTCGCTGTCAATTTCTACACTAATAGACCTTATCTTTCCATAAGGATCGATGGCTCTTTCATCTATTGGAGAATAAGCTCCGTGCGTTTCGGTAACACTAGCAAAAGAAGTAGTGGTCGCATTCTTTCTTCTTAGAATTAAAAGAGGGTCTCTCCTTAAATTGAAACTAGGATCTGTGGCACCCACTCTCCCAGCTATAAACTCATCATTTTTATGTGTTGCCGCCGTGTAAGTATAAAATTGACCTTGATTTAGCCAGCTAAATTGCATGTTGGATCCATCTAAAATAGCTTCTGCTTCTTTCCAGATATGCTGATAGCCAT
Source organism: Arcticibacterium sp. (assembly GCF_055134445.1). Lineage (NCBI taxonomy): Bacteria > Pseudomonadati > Bacteroidota > Cytophagia > Cytophagales > Leadbetterellaceae > Arcticibacterium > Arcticibacterium sp. The sequence goes on along the minus strand of NZ_JBSRVI010000037.1, from coordinate 65,829 downwards.
TTGCCGAACCTAACTTTTCTAAAGCAGTAGGAATTTGATATTCGAAGTTGGTAGAAAGCCATTGACCTTGGTAATAAAGAGGTAGGTCATATTGATTTGGCTTGTCACTATTGACCTTGAATAAGTCAATCGTTAACGCATTACCAAAAAACGATTCGTCCATCATAAACAGTGTTCTAGTCATCTTTATGCCCTTATAAGCATTGGTGTCTGAAGCGGAAATAACCTGAATCTTAGGACTCGAAATATCTTTGAAATTTAGATATGGGGCATATAATTCGGCCACGTCTGTATTGCCACCAAAATGTGATGTTTCGTTTATTACCAATGTATTATGAGCAATACTTTGTTTAGCAAAAGTGTTGTTTTCTTTGAGGTATCCACCACCACCTTTTTGTTCGATATTAACAAATCGTGCCATCCCGTAATCTTGAACAACTTCAAAGCCATCATTATAAAAGGAGTAGGAGAGTTTATCAAAATGACCGTGTCCCATTCCTTGTGAACCGAATTTGAAAACGAGTTCTTCTCCTTTGGTGGATCTCAAAATGCCTAGAGCACCCATATCTCCGTCTTTACCATCTTTTATAACCATCGATTTTCTCACCATTGGTTTAGCTTTTGGTAGGTCTAAACCTACCGCCATTCCAGTGGCATCCAAATTAACGGCATTTTGAGTTTTCGCAATAGAAAGTAAGCTAGGATCTTTTCCTCCATAATAATAAGCGATGTCAACAGCTGAAATTAAGGAAGAATTAAAAATGGACATGCCTTTTTGAGCATCATTTAGAGGGAAGAAGTCTCCTTTTTGGTTACTCTCGCCCAATAAGGTATTGACAGATTTTAATAAGGAACCATCACGATATTTGAAAATCCCTAATTCAGGTTTTACGTTTTCTAAACCTACCGCAAAAACTAAAAATGGATATATGGCGTAGCGGTGATAATAAGGACCTTCAGAATATAAGCCGTCAGGTGAGAACAAACCATCTATTTGTGCCAAAAATCCTTGTGTGTCAGATTTAATAAGTGCTCCATCGTTATCGTGGGCGGTAGCACTTAAGCCGTCTTCATCTAAACCATATAGAGCGTTTTGGACAAGTTTTTCATCACCAATAGCAAGCCCAGTAAGCCCAACGGCGGCACAAGCCCAAGTGCTGTGGTTATGAATCCTGTTAAAAAACTGCGGGTTTCCAGTGGAAAGGAACTCCGCATAAGGTCTTAAAAGTTGTGCTTCAATTAGTTTTCTATCTCCATTATTCAACCATTCATATATACTGTCATAGGCTTGGCTTACACTTACCAGCCAGTTGGCGTCATTAAGACATTGCCAGAAAAGTTTCCCTCTAGAATATGACTTTTTAGAAGGGTGTAGGCCTAAGGTGGGGAAAAGTTCGGCATATTTAAAAAGCATCTGTTTTATAAACATGGCGTATTTCTCGTCTCCCGTAATTCTATATAAGGAACCTGCCTGCTCCATAAGGAGGTAGTTTTTTCGGTGGGTTTCGTGGGTATATCCGCCGGCTAAATCTTTAGGTACTGGCACATCAAATCCTGCAGCGATTTCTGCATCAAGATTAGCCTTGGTTTCAGCTAGTGTTTGGTCAAACAAGGGAGCCTTACCTAAATTCTTTTTTATAAAAGTGAGCTGCTCATTATTAATAATAATATGCTTATGATTTTGCCCAAGTACTGTGCAACTGCCTAGAAATAAGACAAGCGAAATGCTGTATACGATATTTTTAATCATCTTAAACCTATTTTTTTGCCGTTATCACCTATTTTATTTTTTTGGTCATTCCATATATTGGAACTTGAGTATCCTTCTCCAATGACATTTATCTTTTGAGTTCTGTCTATCACGCAGTCATGAATTACATTGCTGGGTTCTCCTACGGTAAGTGTGATGTTAAATTCCCCCGTATTTTTAAAGACACTGTTTTTAATGTCCACCTCCTGAACGCCATATAGGTTTAAAGCTCCTTCCGAGTTAGTGTTACCCACATTTTCAAACATGGAATTGCTCACCTCAAGTATACCTGCGGTGGTGCTTTCATCTCTGCCTCCGCGGTACATGTTAATGGCAGAACCTTTAATGTCTTTGAATGTGCAGTTTTCTATAGTTACAGACTCCGCATTGTAAATACCGATATCGTCGGTTTCTTTATTTAGGGCTAATACGTCTCCAGAGATACCGCTAAACGTAGAATTCTTAAATGAAATACTGTCTGCAAAAGTGGATGGTGCTACATAAAGCACGTTGAAATAATTATTGATATCCAGATTTCGGAAGTCGCAGTGGTCTACTAAAAGCTTGTAGTTTTTGTTCATAGAATACTTGCTGGTAGCAATAACAGCATTCAATGAGGCATCAGGAGCTTCTTCTCCATCTATAGAAAGACCTTCTAATTTTAAGCTACCACCGTTTTCTATTTTAAATAAGTATTTAGTCTCAAATAACAGATTAGCTTTTTCCTTCCCATTGCTTTTTATGGTTAATGGGTGGTGTATGAAGATGCTTTTTGAAGTGTTGTACAGAGCAGAAGCATCTAGCAATAAAATATCGCCAGGACTTGATTTTTCAACGGCCTCTTGAAGCGTGTTAAGCCCAGCGGCTACCTTTATCAATTTTCCAGAGTTAAAGGGAACGTCTATCGTTTCAGACTTATACCATTTAGCACCTGTGTTGCCTCTACTTGCAAAATCTTCAGTAATATTTGCTCCCAAATTTGAAGGAAGGTTTTTAGGAACTAAGAGACCATTAGCGGCTCTTTCAAAGGTCATTTTTTTAGATTGAAACCCTACCTCTGTAGGCTTTTTAACCTCAGGAGACACCACATTATTACTAAAATTCAATCCAGAGATATCGTCAAAAATGCCGAATATATCAGAAGATTTTGAAGAGAAAATATTGTTGGCTATAGTGGTGGAAGTAGGCGTTTCACTTCTTTCAGAATCGCTGCCCGCACAGAGTTCTATATGTGCACAGTCTATGAGCGTGTTATTTATTATTTTAGAGTCTTTTACAGAAACATATCTATTTAATGGAGAGTTAGGAACACCATTCATGACGGTGATGGCTCCTTTAAATCTATTTCCTGTAATACCTTCTAGGTAATTGTTAATAACGGTTTGTTTTTCATTGATAACTCGAATTCCGCCAGTGTTGGTTACACCATTACCAATTAAAACGTTTCCTTCAACGTGAGTTTCGTTTCCGTGACGCATGGTTAAAGTGCCTTTACACTCAAAGAAGGTGTTAAATCTATAGGTATTTTGTCCTGATTTATTAGAGATGATTTCTTGCTCTCCATCACACCTGTCGAAGTAATTATACGCTACCACAGATTTTGAATTCATCATAGAAAAGTGACTGGTGCCAATTCTCATTGTTTCACCACCATTTGAGCCCAGGTTTTGACGTGGCCCAAAATAGTTGTGGTCAATTAAATGGTTGTTTTCAACGCTTTCAGGACTGTTTAACCTTACGGTTAAGGTTACACCTTGTGACCTTTTATTTAAAAAACTGCAGTGGTCTATTCTGTTGTTTTTGCCGTAAAGCACTGCCCAAGCTTGTCCATCATATCTTTCTGGTCCGTTAAAGTTATCAATGACTACTTCTGTAAGTCTACAGTTATTGGCTAGCGTTTTAGAATCCTTTTTGAAAGAAATAACTTCCGAAGTAGGAGAGAAGCCATTTTTGAATACCAATCCTTCCACAATCAGGTATTCCCCAGAAATTCTCAAATTGGAAGACTGCTCTATGGTGACTTTTCCTTTTTCTTGAGCTTTCAGCGTTATAGGACTTGCTTTAGTACCTGTAGCTTCAAAAAGGATTTCAGTATTATTCCATATTCCATTGGTCATGATGATTACGTCTCCAGGCTTTGCCGTTTTTATGGCTTTATTAAGCTCATCATTTGAAGAAACAAGTTTCTCTACTCCGAATGACTTTAAGGATAAGAAGAGGAGAAATATGATTAATTTTTTCATAGCGGGTTGATTAGATAAATGGAGTGAAACGAATCTCGCTCCTTTCGATTTAATGAATATTCTAGGGTTTGAGTTAACAAGCTTTAGTATAAACCACTTTACCATAATAGCATGTCTTAACTAAACGTCCATTTTTTTGTAAAAAGTTTAATTTCATAGCGTCGATAGTTAAGTTTAAATATTAGAATATTACTATTTAATAGAGAGGGATATAGTTATGCTGTCCCTTGAATACATTATAAAATTAGGGATAGAAATAAGAAAATCAACCAGAATACTCAAATAAAAACATGTAAAAGTACAATATATTTATGAAAACGTTTCCGGTAACGTTTGTATTGTTAGAATTTATTTACTAATTAATTATTGGTAAACTCCAATTTTAAGGTATATTTTATTTTCACAAGATAGATGTGAGATTTTGAGCTTTTATTTAACATTTGATTACTTCAAAGCATTTCTCATAAAAATACAATTTTGTAATTTTTTAAATGAAAGGGAAAGAGCCAATCATAAAACTAAAAAGAGATATAAATAGGTGATTTTAGGTCTACGGTTTGTGAAAGCTTAAAGAATAATTCTTGAGATAGCTCATTTGTTTTGAAAAATGCTTCCTACAACTTTAAGTGCTTTTTTAAATTCACCCAAGCACTAATAAATGAGGAAAAAGTCGCCATTTACATTGCTCTCGGTCAACTCATGTTGTTAGATTTTAACAATAGTTCTTGCCCTTATATAAACCCTCTTTTCCGGTGCTCTAATATATCCTTCGGATTTTAGGGGAGGGATTTTTTTTTATAACCCTATAAAAAAAGCAATCCGAAAAAGAAATGATTATTCCTTATCGGATTGGGGTAGTTTAAAATATCAATACTGACCTGATATTTAAAATACGAGCAAATATTAAATACCTTTTGTTTAAGGATTCTTAATGGTGTTATGCGTTTTTAACCATTCTTCTCCTTTTTTATCTAAAAAGAAATCCATCCAGACATAATACATTTTTTTCCCTTCATCCACCTTTACAGAATGGCTAGAACCTAATGGAATATGAAGCAAAGAGTAAGCTGGGAGGTTTACTTTGGCATCATCTGCAAAAACCACCACATCATTATCGGTAAGGCCAAGAAACAATTGCTCTAACATGGCGTGTTCGTGTGGGTCAACCTTGTCGGGACCCGAAGTTTGAACTGTCCCCATAGCTATTCTTGGTATATATTTATTTGGAAAAATAGTCCTACTTATCGTATTAGGACTTTTGATAGGTTCCGTATAGGCTTCGCAATCAGTGAATTTCCTGAAATATACTTCTTGTGTATTTATCTTTGGAAACTCCTTCAAGTCGAGCTTATCTTGTTGAGTTAGTAAGCTTGATATCTTTAAAAAAAGAAGCGTATCATTTTTTTCTGGATGTATGGTAATGTGTTTTATTGCGTTTTGAACTAGAATGGTTTCTGGTTCAATGTCATATTTTTCCTTATTGGCTGTGATTTTTCCTGATCCTTTTATGAAAATATAAATGTCTCTGTAATTATCATCTTGAAACTCTTTTTTAACGATATCTCCCGTTAAAGAAACTTGTGTGACTTTGATTCCTCCAATTTCATTCTCTAGTATTGTTTTGCTATACTCTTTTGTCCCTGACGATAATTTAGTGTATAAATGCTCTATTGGAATTTCTTGAGCCTTACACAGAACAGAAGATGTTAATAGAACTATAAAAGTGATTTTTATTTTCATTAATTTCAATTGCTTGGTATTATTGCTCATAATGAAAATTATGTCATTATAAGTCAATTTTAATCAGGTGATTTTGATCCATCTCCAAGTGGGGCTTCAGACTACCTTTGATGGTAATTTGAAACCCCAACTCGAAGTAAAGATCTCAGTAAAATGAATTACTGATTATTCAACCCATGAATAAATTTAGTAACCTGGGTTTTGAGGTAACAAATTAGAATTTCTTACTAATTCATTAGCAGGTAATGGAAATAGGTAATCTCTATTTGATTGAAAATTTGGTTTAGCTCCTTCTAATCCAGAAGCACTAAAAACACCATTTGGACCGTCACCTAATTTTCTTCTAGCTATATCGTACCATCTTTTAAACTCAAATGCCAGTTCCCATTTACGTTCTTCTAAGACCATAGTTCTAAAAGCATCTTGGCCTAAACCAGAAACATCTGCAGGGAAACTTCTAGGCGTACTTCCCGCTGCTCCAGCTCTGGCTCTGGCTCGAACTCTGTTTACATAAGCTGCAGCCTCCGCAGAGCCTGGAGTAATTTCATTTAAGGCTTCAGCAGCAATTAACAAGACTTCGGCATAACGCATCATGATGTAGTTACTTTTTGTAGTTCTACCATTTCCTTCTGCTGCTGGTCCTGCTTTGCGGGTGAATTTTGCGATATGAGGGCGGTTATCACCGGCAGAGAAGAAGGTTGTGAATTTGGTATATGGTTCTACCTTGCCTTTAAAAACGCCTGTAGTATCTAAACTAACTGATTTTCTGTAGTCTTGACCATTCCAAGCTTTATACACACCTAAAGAAGGAACAGAGACAGACCATCCGCCACCATAACCGTATTGGTCATCCGCTCTAATACCTGTAAACGCTGCTTGATAATCTCTACCTTGGTCACCATTTGACAATCCAATAAAATCTATTACAAATAATGGCTCTTTAGAAGCATCTATCTTTGTCACATCAAACAAATTCTGGAAATCTGATTCTAAACCTAAGTTATAGGTAGCTTCATTAGCGATAACTTCTTTAGCTTCTGAATAGGCCATTTGATAATTTCCCATTGTTAAATACACATCTGCCAAAAATGCACTAGCGGCAGATTTAGCTGGTATAGCTCTTGAAACTTGCGTATTTGGCAACCATTGTTTGGCAAACATTAGATCTGCGATGATGTTTGCATATACTTCATCAGCTGAAGTTTTGCTAATGGTTGAGGCGGCTTGTATATCTGTTACGGGCTTAGATAAGTAAGGGATGGCTCCAAATTGTCTTACTAAATGAAAGTACACAAATGCTCTCGCGAAATAAGCTTGGGCTACAATTTTGTTTTTTGCACTTTCATCTGCTTTTACTAATTCTGCTCCGGCAATAGCCTGATTCGCTGCACCAATAATTTGATAAGCCTTTGGCCAATAACTTGAAATGTTTGCATTATCAGCTAGAAGAGATACATCATTAAACTGGACTCTTTCAGCATTGGTAACATTCTTGTTAAGATCTACCATATCACTTCGCAACATAAGCGACATAGACATCTCTCGAGACATAAAAAAACGATGTTCCATGTGCCCATAAGCACCATTTACGGCAGTCTGTATATCACCTAAAGATGTAAAAAAGCTTTCTGGAGCTAGTAAACCAACAGGCTCCTCTCCTAATTTCGAACATCCCATTGTGGTTATCCCTAACAACAAGAATAAGATTTTAATATTTTTCATATTCGTAATAATTTTAAAATTTTAAATTAAGGCTGAAATTTACAGATTTAACGGTCGGGAAGTTTCCGAAATCAAACCCTTGAGTTGTATTGCCTGAAGAAGAATTTCCTCCGCCAGCACCGAAATAACTCACTTCAGGATCAAGGCCTGAGTATTTCGTAAATGTTAACAAATTCTGTGCACTAACAGAAAACCTAATATTCTCCATACGCATTTTTTGAGCAAAAGCGGAAGGAAAATTATAGCTCAAAGCAACGTTCTTCAATCTTGTGTAGCTACCGTTTTCTACAAAACGTGAAGAAATTTCTCTTCCTCTATTTCCTACTGCACGAGGTATATTGGTGTCTGTATTTGTTGGCGTCCAAGAATCTAAGACATCTCTAAGAGCGTTAGAGTCACCATTTAACAACTGAACTTTAGTTAGGTTAAAAACATCTCCACCGTAAGCACCTTGAAAAAAGATGTTCAAGTCAAAGTTCTTATAAGAGAAATTGTTTGTAAGACCCATTGTGAAATTTGGGTTCGGGTTTCCTATTACTTTTTGATCATCCGTGGTAATTACACCACTACCATCCACATCTGTAAACAATGGGTCACCTGCTTTTGCACCTTGGAAAGTAGCTGTTCCAGCGGGTAAATTATCTCCTTGGTAAACGCCTTGATATTCATATCCCCAAAAAACACCTGCAGCTTCACCTTCTCTTAAAACGTGAGTACGAGCAACACTAAAATATCCTGGAGAGGCATCTAAGAATACATCTATGCCATTAATCAAGGATACCACCTTATTTTTATTGGTAGACCAGTTTAAATCTGTAGACCAGCTGAAATCATCTTTATTAACGTTTCTGGTATTTAAAGTAACTTCAAATCCCTTGTTATTAATCTCTCCCACGTTTCTGATACTAGCCAATGTTTGAAAACCAAGATATTCTGGCTGACTTTGGTCTGCTAAAAGAAGATCTTTGGTGTCAATGTTATAATAATCTAATGCTAAAGCAACTCTATTATTGAAAAGGCCTAAATCTAAACCAATATTTGTTTGGTAAGAAGTTTCCCATTTAAGATTAAGGTTGGCCGATTGATCTGGCACAATGGCATTCACTGATTGTCCATTAATTCCAGTAAAAATAGTCGCAAATTTTGCTAAAGATTGGTAGGCATCAATGGCCTGGTTACCCGTTACACCATAACTAGCTCTAAGTTTTAAGTTAGAAATGCTTGTACTGTTTTTCAAGAACTCTTCATTGGATATTCTCCATCCTAAGGCACCAGAAGGGAAGATGGCATATTTGTTATTGGCAGCAAAGTTGGATGCACCGTCTCTTCTTACCGTAGCAGTAACTAAATATTTATCATCATAATCAAAATTTAATCTTCCAAATTGAGATTGAATTTCTTGTTCCGTAAAAGAAGAAGTAGGTACAGTAGTCACTGAACTTCCGGCCAAATTATAGAAAGAAAAGCTATCTGAAGTAAAACCGGAAGCACCTGCGGCAAATCTTTCTGTAGCCGTTTTTTGATAAGAATAACCGGCCAAAAGAGCTAAATTACCTTTTCCTATACCTCTAGTATAAGTTAAGTAATTCTCATTCAGTATGTTGGTTTTTCTAAAGTTTGATATACTTGCTTTTCCTCCGGTACCACCACCAGCAGTAATAATTAATGTAGATGGTCTAAAAAGGCCAAAAGTCTCGTTTGAGGCACTAAAGCCCAAGGTAGTCTTGAAAGTAAGGTTTTTAATAATATCATAATTGGCATAAAGGTTGGCTCTATACTGATCATTTTTAGTATTGTTTACACTTTCCGTGGCAACAGCATATGGATTATCAATGTTATCACCAATAGAGTTAGTTGAGTTTAAACCGTTAGCATTTTTAACACCTAAATCAGGCATAAATCTAAACATCAAGGAAATTACATCGTCACCACCACCATTGGCAGTTTCACCGGTTGATTGTGTAGGAACACCATCTTTTTCAGACCTATTGCCAAAAAGATTAAATCCAAGTTTCAGTTTATCAGTAACTTGTGAATCAATATTTGACAAGAAAGTTATTTTTTCAAAATCAGAATTCGTAATTACTCCATTCTGCTTAAAGTAATTGGCTGAAGCATAAAAATTGACATTATCTTTTCCGCCAGAGAAAGAAAACTGATGGTTTTGAGTATTACCAGTTCTGTACAATAAATCTTGCCAATCTGTATTTGCAGGACCTTGAACATAATTAGGATTAATGGATTGCTGATAAGCCGCAAATTCATCTGCATTTAGTAGATCTAGTCTATTGGCAGTATTTTGAACTGAATAGTTTGAATTCAATTCAACAGACAATTTACCACTTTTACCTTTTTTAGTCGTAACCATAACGACACCATTGGATCCTCTAGACCCATATATTGCTGTGGCAGAGGCATCTTTTAAAACCTCTATAGAGGCTATATCGTTAGGTTGAGGCATTGTGGCACCCACAAAACCATCCACAACAATCAGCGGCGTACTGCTTGCACTAATTGAAGTGTTACCTCTGATTTTTATGCTAATAGGAGCACCTGGCTCTCCACCATTATTGGACTGAACCACTACACCTGCTGCACGTCCTTGAAGGGCTTGTTCTGCATTTGCCAATGGAAATGCGTCTATTTCTTCTGCTTTAATGGACGATACGGAACCCGTGATGTCGCTCTTTTTTTGTGAGCCATAACCAACAACCACCACTTCTTCTAACAGTCCAGTGTCTTCCATAAGTACGATGTCAATTTTGCTTTGACTTCCTAGGGTCACTTCCATTTTTTTATAGCCAATGAAGCTAAACACTAAGGTTCCGTTATCTGGCGTATTTAAGGAGTAGTTTCCGTCAATATCCGTAATGGTACCCGTTGTTGTTCCTTTTACGGTTACGCTAACACCTGGAAGTGCCATGTTATCTTCACCCGAAGTTACTTTACCCGACACCTGTCGGTCTGCTGCAAAAGAAAATGACGCCAAAGCTGTAACCAATCCTATGGTTAAAATTGATTTTGTGAGCCATCTCATGTTAAGTACATGTTTTGAATTCATAATGTTAATTAAGGTTTTGAATATAAGAATAATGCAATATTAAGATTGTTTCAATAGTAATATTTAATGCTGTTTCTTATATAAAGTTACTAGCCTGAAGCACGTTTTCAAGGAGAATACTGAAATAAAAACACATAAAAGTACAAAAATAGACTGCAAACGTTTCCGGCAACGTTTGCATTTTTATTCTTATTTAACACTTAATTATTGGTAAACTACAATTTTATAACTTAATTTAGTTTTTGAAAATGTTAAGAGTGATTTAGAGCGTTTTTGAAAAATTATGGGAACCTTGTGGGTTTCTGATAAAAATACAATTTCACATGTGTTTAAAACGAATTCATAAATGAAAGGAAAGGCACCAACCATAAAACTAATAGCCAAGGAACTTGGCGTTTCTATATCCACCGTTTCTAGAGCATTAAGAGATATGCCTGAAGTAAACCCTGAAACGAAAGAGCGTATATTGAAGTTTGCAGAGGAGGTAGATTATCAACCCAATATGGTCGCTACTAGCCTCGTGAATCAGAATTCACGTTTAATAGGGGTTATCGTTCCAAACATGGATTACTTCTTTGCTTCTGCGGTTAAAGGGATTGATGAAGCGGCCATGGAGGCTGGATACACCGTAGTAATTAGTCAATCCAATGAATCTTATGGAAGGGAACTAGCCAATACACAAAGAATTATGAGTAGTCAGGTAGAAGGGCTTATAGTTTCTTTAAGTAGCGAAACTCAAAATACAGATCATATAAGGAAGATTCTTAAAAGGAATAAACCAGTGGTGTTTTTTGATAGAGATACACCGGATATTAGAGCATCAAAAGTGGTGCTAGATAATGAACTGGGTGCTTACAAAGCTGTGAAGCATTTGATCAATCAAGGCTGTAAAAGGATAGCATATTTAGGTGCTGAGAAAAACCTACAAATAAGTAACTCTAGAGAGCAAGGTTATTTAAAAGCATTAAAGGAGGCCAACATGAGCGTTGATGAGTCCTTAATAGTGCATGGGAAGTTTGAGAAAGACAATGCCTATCTTAAGACTATGGAGCTATTGCGTTCGAAAGTAATTCCGGATGCCATTTTTGCCATTAGTGATAGATTAGCACTTGGTGCATATATGGCCATAAAAGATAAAGGATTGAAAATGCCCGAAGATATTGCTTTGGTAGGCTTTAATGATGAACCTATCATGAGTTTATTGTCACCTTCTATTTCAAGTGTTTCTCAGCCTGCTTTTGAAATGGGTAAAATGGCAGCTCGACTTTTTATAGAGCAACTAAATTCTGAAGAAGAATTTGAGCCACGAACCGAGGTTTTTCAACCCGAATTGAAGATTCGTGACTCATCTACTTTTTAATGTTCAGATCGAATTATTTCTCTCCTATCATTTTGTATACTTTACCATCATTCATGGAAAACAAATAAATGTCTCCATTATAATCTTGACCCAATCTCAATTTGGCATGACCGGAGTTAGTCATTTTTAAAAGCGTAGTCTCTTTTCCTTTCAGGGCAATTCTCATTTCTTTAAAATCAATGGCTTTTCCAGCCTTCATTTCACTTTCTTCAGCAAAGAATAGTCTGCCCTTTAAAATATCGCCAAAAATGTACTTTCCAGTTAAAGAAGGAATGTTTGTGCCGGCATAGACAAAACCACCACAAACGGCATTTCCTTCATCATGGTCATATTCTAATGTAGGGTAGGTGATACCATCCTTCATTTCGTCTTCGGTGAGTTTATATATTTTCCTAACACTCTCTTTCGGGTTTAAACCAAAAGACCCTTCTCTCTTAGGCCAGCCATGGTTAGCACCGGGCTCAACAACATATACCGATTCAATGTTATGTTGACCTATATTGGCCGAAATCATTTTACCCGATTTAGTCCATGTAAAACGATGCGGGTTTCTAAAACCATTGGCGTAAACTTCTTTAGCTATCTTTTCTCCTGTGATATTCACAAAGGGATTGTCAGATGGAATGCCATACAATCCATTATCGCTATTATTTCCCATTGGGTTTATCCTTAAAATACTTCCCCAAGGAGAATGCTTTCCGGAGGTTACCTCAGGGGATTTCCTTTCTACAGCACCACCATCGCCTATACCTATATATAGGTTTCCATAATCTTTGTCGCCTTTTTTAGCCGTAGGGTTAAAGTCAATGTTTTGCATACCATGAGCTTGTGTGGCCATGTCTATTCTAAACAATTCTCTGTTCGTACCTTTAAAAGGAACACTTGCTGGAGCATCTGTTTTCCATTCTTGAACTATCCATTGCAGTTGGCTCGATAATTCTTCTGGTAAAGCGTAGTCTGCCTTTTCCGTATATTTTGGTTCTGTATGCGTGGTATAAAGCAAACCATTATTTTCGAAATCAGGATGAAAAGCAAAGCTTCCAAAACCAGTAGCCCAACCCGACTTTTGCTTAAAGTTTGGCATTAATGCCTGCATGTCCATGTACACTTCTGGCTTATTGTTTTTTACACGATAGAGTTTACCGTTAATATCCAAAACAAAAATATCATGCGTATTTGGTTGAGATTCCAGCTTTGTTATTCTTGTATTGGGTATCTCATCGTTAGAGGCCGGTATCTGAAATGCGAAATTAAGATTAACTACAAAATCCGCCTTATCAATCTGCTGAGGAATGGGGTCTTCCAAAATACCCTCTTCATTGATATCAACAGGTTTTGGTACATCTTTATAGGTATGTATATAGGATACTAAACTTGAAATTTTTTCCTTTCCTAGCATAGCGTAGGAGGGCATAACGGTTTTGTATTTTTTCTGAAGGTCAACGGCTCTGGCATTTCCTGCGTCAATAACTTTCTTTGGATTAGAAATGAAGTCCATAATCTCTTCGGAGCTAAGATGCCTTGTTAAGCCAGCCAAATTAGGTCCAATACCATCTCTTTCAAAATTATGACACGCCGCACAGTTACTTTCAAAAACGTTTCTTCCTAGATTTATGGAGGCTTCTGTGGCTGTATTACTGCCATCCTTTATTTGCTTTGTAGCATTCTTACAACTTTGAAAACTGCCTAAGCAAAGAAAAGATAAACCAACAAACCACACCTTTTTCAGGGTTTTCTTGCCTTTAAGATTGATCATTCAACTACCAATGGTTTTAATTCGTGCTTAAATTTATTTCCCATACCAGAATTATTCGGCTCATAAGTATCTACAAATTCAGCATTGGCTCCATTCTCTGGAATATCAGCTTCTTTTCCTAAAGCCCAGTAGATACCATTTAAAGCTAGTTTTCTCATAGACTCCTTTTTGAAATCATAAGGATGCCCTAAGGTGGTGAAAAACACTCTGGCAGGCGTACCACTCTGTCCTGTGTAGGTTTTGGTCCATGCCACTGGATTAGTTAATGGAAATTTGTCTAGCTCTCCTTTGGCTTCATGATTTGACTTTAAAGAAAGACCTTCTAATAGCGGTTTGCTGTCACCAGATAATTTCCAATCCCCGCCATCCACATGGTAAAGCCATGAAAAGGCGTCAAAAGGTTCTACACCATTTAAGATTGGTGATTTAACATTTGGTAATAAACTCACAGAAGTTAATTCTCCATGACCATCGGCAAAATGTCCGTGATGGGTTATCCATTGCTGACCAAAAACTTTGGTTGGCCATTCGTTGTTGAGGTGCATCATGGTAGAATCATTTTTGTACATAAAAGTATGAGTGGTTGTTCTAAAACCTACCATTGGTTTTCCAGATTCGGCATAATCTGTAATGTATTTGGCTTCATCTTTCGGCAAAGCTCTGAACCTGGTAAACATCACCATCAAATCTGCAGTTTCTAAAGCTTCCAATCCCTGAATATGATCTAAGCGATTAGGGTCAGCAAAGCCTGCACTGTCTACGGAGTAACATAGCGTTATTTTGGCGTTTAGATCTCTTTTTAGGATTTTGGCCAACATAGGCATAGATTCTTCTGAGCGGTATTCTTCATCACCTATTACAAAAACAATATGGGGTGGTTTCTCAGTTTTAGCTTTTGAACTGGTACATGAGCTAAAGCCTATGAATACAGCCGCAGCAATACTTAATACTCTTGAAAACATAAAATTATTCGGTTATAGGGTGTTCTTTTAGTAATTCTTCAGGTGTGTAAAAACCATCTTTCGATGCTATCTGTGCTCTAATATCCGCCACTTTCTTGCTCGTAATAGCACTTGCATTATTTCCAAAAGAGCCTCTTACATAGGTTAAAACGGATGCCAATTCATCGTCGGTTAGCATGGCTCCAAAAGGTGTCATCGGAACCTGACCAGGATATTGTTTACCACTAACGGTGATGGGACCATAAATGCCTTTCATAACCAATTTTATAAGGCGATCTTCACTGCCAGATACCCACTCGTTTTTAGTCAATGGAGGGAATCCAGAAGACTCTAAACCTTTACCATTTGGCTGATGACAGGTGGCACAGAATCCATCTCTCTCAAAAATTTCTTTTCCGTTTAAAACAACGTCTCTTTTGGCCACACTTTCAACCAGAGGAGCCACTTTATCTGGGTTTTCTGTCGGATTAAAAGGAACCATATGATCTATTACGGCCTGATAGGTTTTGTCCATCCAGTCGTCTAGAGGCTGTTCTCCAGCTATTTTGAGTATTTCTTTTGAAGAGGTATCATCCAACCATGAACCTGCTACAAAAGCTTCCAGTCTTACTCTGCCATGTGGGTCGGCAGCCGCTATTTTCAATAAGTCTAGCTGGTCTGGTATTTCATTTCCTGAATATCTTAGGACTTTTACTGCCGCAGCTCTTACTTTATGATCTTTAGCAGCCAGTGCTTGTTTTAGTACTTCTTCATCAATCTTATTCAAACCCCAGCTTACCCAAAGTCCTTCTAATAGGTTATGCTCATAATTCTTATCAGACTTGTCTAAGTTAGCTAACCATGTTTTCAAGGCTGAAAGCACTTCATCTTGGTTCTTCTCTCTTAATACTCTTCTGCTTCTATATCTCGTTCTGTATTCTGGAAGTTTGAGATTGTCCAATAACTCCGTGATACTGGCACCATAAACTTTAGCAGGAGTCACCAGCGGTCTTGAAGGATACGTAATTCTATATATTTTGCCATGAACGTGGTCACGCAGTGGGTCTCTTGCATTATGCTGCATGTGTCCTACTAATACGTTATGCCAGTCTGCTAGATATAAAGAGCCATCTGGAGCAAACTCCATATCCACAGGTCTAAAATTGGTATCAGAGCTTTTAACTAAATCCATTCTGTGTTTAGATTTATAACCCGTGCCATCATCCACCATAGTGTGCATTTTGGTTCCTAAAAAACCAATGGTGTTATTAATCAGGAAATCACCTTGCACTTCATCTGGGAAATGTCTGCTATGAATAAATTCCAAGCCAGAAGTAGGTCTTACGCGATGTGCATCTTCAATCAAGTTTCTAGAACCTGGATTTGACAATCCGTATTTAGATTTAATGGTTCCTGGCATCATCCAGTTCATGTCTGGACCAGAAGTATGTGCAAAAAAGTTCTGTCCCCACTGGTCAAAAGCTATTCCCCATGGATTAGGTATAGACAGCTGAGCGGTTCTTTCTAGTTTATGTTTTTGTGGAGAATATCTATAAAAACCACCATTGGTAGCTCTAACGGTACCATAAGGCGTTTCTACATTGGTATGTAAAAAGACACCTTCTCCCATATAAAGAGCTCCAGAAGGGTCTGCACAAAATGCACTAATGACATGGTGGGTGTCGTGGTCGTCAAAACCGCTTAATACGATCTCAGACTTATCAGCTACATCGTCACCGTCGGTATCGGTATATAATTTTAGGTTGGTTCCTTGAGAGATATAGACACCTTCTGGTGCAAACTCAAAACCAGCAGGAATGTGAAGTTTATCCGCAAAAACGGTCAACTTATCCGCTTTGTAGTCGCCGTCAGTATCTTCTAAGATTATTAATTTGTCGTTTGGTCTAGCATCACCCGGTTTATAATGAGGGTAGGTAGGCATTACAGCCACCCAAAGTCTGCCTTTATTATCGAAAGATATTTGTGAAGGATTGGCCAACTCCGGAAATTCTGCTTCAGAAGCGAAAAGGTCAATCTTATAACCCGGAGCCATGGTAAAGGCGTCCATGATTTCATCTTTATCTAAATACCTCGTCTTATCTTTAAGCTTGAAGTTCGTTTCTATGGTATGTAGGTCTTGCGTTTGGGCATCTGCCGCCGCTAAATCGAAAGGTTTTCCATTCACCGTCTGCCATATTAAGGTATCTCTTATAGCGGTCATTTGTCTTACCTTAATCAATTCCTCTGGATAATTATCGCTTCCAAAAGGATCATACCTCCTTCCATAAACGTGAACGCCATTAGGGATTTTATAGTCATTATGCCAGAACCAGTTTTTCTCCAAAACCGACTCTTTAACGACTTCTCTTAAGTCCTCATTTTTAACAGAAGCTTTTCCAAAAACACCATCTACTAGTAATTCAGAGAATCTTTTATATCCGTCGTCATTTAATTGTTGACCGTTACTGGTTAATTGCTCCCCTGAAACGAACCAGTCTTGTGAAGGAGTGAAGGCATCCAAGAAAAGCACCTCATATTTACCAGCTACTTCTTCAATAGCCTTTGCGTACATGGCTAAATTTTCGTTTTCGGCTTTGCCATTTGGTAAATCATATTTATCCGAAAGGTCTTGAAATGCTATAGGAGACACTAAAGCTAGCTGAGGAGCCAGTGTATCATTATATTTTTGAGCCAAAGTATGCTCAATAAAAGCAGAAAGTTCTGCTTTGAAATTATCTAATCCAGCTGCACCAGCATAAGATTCAGAAAAACCAAAGCATGCAATGATAATATCCGTTTTATGCTTGCCTATCCACTCATCTGGTGTTTCAAAATGACCTCGGCTGTCAGATTTCTGAGCTAAATCTGTTTGAAACTTTTCAGCACCAGGAAATGCCCAAGGAGAAACTCTTCCAGAATGAGGACGGAAGCCTGGTGTATCTCCGCCATCGCACATATTTCTTATGTATAGGTTTTTCTCAGGATTCCTAAGGTGCATTTCTGTCTCAAAATACCCATAGTTCAACATACTGGAGCATAGGTTATTTCCAATAAGTGTGATGTGAGCGTTTTGGGTGAGTTCAAGATAGTTTTTCTCTGGCTTGCAGCCAATAAAAACGATAGCTACCAAAAGGCAAAGGCTAAGGTTTCGAATGAAAGAATTTAACATTCAGATCTAAGTATTTATTATGATGGTTGAAATTTCGAATCAATTTATAATTTTTTTTTACAAATACAGATTCTTGAATGCGTCAATTCGCTTTAAAACGACGTAATTGGGGGATTTAGAGTTTTCTTACCGAAAACTGCTCTTCTTTTGAGCTTGATTTGTATTTGGTTGATTTTACAGAATGATTTGTTTTGGATATATACGGCTAAGACTTTCTTGATTTTTATTCCAAAAACTCTTCAAAATGCGTAATTAGCCACTCCTTAGTTAATTTAATATTAGCTATTGCCAATAAATAGAGGATTCCAGTCTAAAAATGTCCATAATTTGCGGAAAAATTATACTTCTCAGTAATATAGTTTCATTGTAAAGGAATATGCTAGAAAACGGTGGTATAATATTATTATGTTCAGGGCTTTTGCTTTAAAGTGCTGGATGTTTGATTCAAATCATGATTTATAAATTCTATTGAAATAAAAGTATGCGTAAATTCAAATCAGTTTTTCGAGGTTTAAGTTTAGTGTTGGCATTCTGCTGCTATACTGTAAGTGGATTAGCTCAAAAGAAACCTAATATCATTTATATCATGAGCGACGACCATACCAGTCAGGCGATTGGGATTTATGGTGGAGCTTTATCTTCCCTTAATCCAACTCCCGTAATTGATGCGTTTGCCAGAGAGGGCATGGTCTTTGAAAATGCTTTCTGTACCAATTCTATTTGTACTCCCAGTAGAGCCAACGTCATGACGGGTCAGTACAGCCAAACCAACGGAGTACTTGATTTAGATGGAAATTTGCCGCCAGAAAGGCAGTTTTTACCTATTGAAATGAAAAAGCTGGGTTATCAAACAGCTATGATTGGTAAATGGCATTTAAAAGATGAGCCTGCGGCTTTCGATTATTATAATGTGTTGCCCGGTCAAGGAAATTACTTTGCTCCCAGTTTTAGGGTGAGTACAGAAGGGAATTGGCCAGACAATATGCAATCTCATAAGGGTTATGTATCCGATATTATCACGGATATCACCTTAGAATATCTAAAGAAGAGGGATAAAACAAAGCCTTTCTTCTTAATGCATCATCATAAAGCACCGCACGACGATTTTGAGTATCCAGAAAGATATCAGCCTTACTTGGCAGATGTGGACATTCCAGAACCTGCCAGTATGTATGCTCAACCATTTTTTGGGTCGGAAGCTACTTTAGGGAGAAATAATACCCTGAGAGATAGGATAGGAACTTCTGTTTCATCTAGGCACCCATATCGTAATTATTCTCGTCAGTATGGTTTAGATAGCATTGCAAATCAAGATGAACGTACACATCAAGCTTATCAGGAATACACAAAACGTTATTTAAGATGCGTAAAAGGCGTGGATGATAATTTGGGTAGACTGTTCAAATATTTGAAAGAAAATGATCTGTGGGATAACACCATTATCGTGTATACCAGTGACCAAGGGATGATGCTTGGAGAGCATGATTATATGGATAAAAGATGGATGTACGAGGAGTCTATGAGAATGCCTTTTATCATTAAATATCCGAAATTGATTAAGGCTAATAGTAGAACCAAAGCGATTATAAACAATACAGATTATGCCCCAACTTTATTAGAGCTAGCAGGGGGAAAAGTACCTTCTTATATGCAAGGAGAAAGTTTTAAGAATGTATTATCAAATCCTACTCAGGACTTTAGAGCTGCAACTTATTACAGATATTGGATGCATTTAACACATCATGATGTGCCTGCTCATTTTGGTGTGAGAACAGATAAGTCAAAGCTCATCTTCTATTATGGTCAGCATTATAATACGGATCTTTATGGTCAAAATAGTTTTACTTGGGTGAGTGATCCAAATGAGTCGTATCACTTTGAGCCTACACCAGCGGCATGGGAATTTTATGATCTAAGTTTGGATCCGAAAGAGGTGGTGAACAGATATAAAGACCCAAAGTATAAAGCTGAAATAGAGAAATTAAAGCTGGAGATATTATCTCAAAGAACAAAATATAATGAAGAGGATAAAGCCTACCCCAATATTGAAAGTGTTATAAAAGCACACTGGAATGACTGAGGTAAAATAGATTTAGTATCGGATTTTATATCCAAGCCAATTGAAATAATAAGGGTTTAGTAAATAGCCATTAAGGAGGTTATGGCCATGAAAAAAATATTTGTTTTTGTCAGTGCTCTGCTGCTGATGTCTTGTCATCAAAAAGCAAATGATTCCGTAGCCTATCAAAAGCCCAATGTGGTTTTTATTCTGGTGGATGATTTAGGGAAAGAGTGGGTGAGTTCTTTTGGAGCCGATGATATAGAAACACCAAATATTGATGAGCTGGCAGCAAGCGGCATGGTTTTCAATAATTTTTATTCCATGCCGCAATGCACACCTACCAGGGTTAGTCTTTTAACAGCTCAATATCCCTTTAGACATGGTTGGGTAAACCATTGGGACGTACCTAGATGGGGTGGAGGAGCTCATTTTGACGAAATTTTGAATCCGTCATTGGTACGAAATATTAGAGACGCAGGTTATAAAACGTGTATAGCCGGAAAATGGCAAATAGACGATTTTAGAGTGGAGCCAGATGCCTTAATTAAAAGTGGATTTGATAATTTTTGTATGTGGACTGGTTATGAGGGCGGTATTGAAGCCAGTGCAAATAGATACCAAGACCCTTACATCTTTTCAGATAAGGAGAGTTCTAGAACGTATAGAGACAAATTTGGACCTGATGTTTTCTCTGGTTTTGTGAAAACTTTCATAAATGAGAACAAAGAGAAGCCAATGTTCATTTACTATCCAATGGTGCTTACGCATTCGCCATTTGTAAACACACCAGACGAAGAGGCAGACACGGTTTTAGGAAAACATAAGGCCATGGTGAGATATGCAGATAAACTTACTGGTCAGATAGTGGCGACTTTAAAAGAAGCCGGAATTTTAGAAAATACCGTCATTATATGGACAACAGATAACGGTACGTCTGGAAGTATCACTGGAACTTTGGATGGGAGAACGGTAAATGGGGGCAAAGGATCCACGAATGAGTCAGGTATAAATGAGCCATTTATTGTGAGCTGGCCTTCAAAGATTAAAAAAGGGCAGGTTTCGCAGGCACTCATTGATATTACAGATATATTACCTACTACGCTTGATTTGATAAATGGTAAAAATAGCTCTTCGTATACCCTAGATGGTAAGTCTTTTAAAAAAGTGCTTTTGGGCGAGTCTGACAAATCTGATAAAGCATATATTCTAGGAATGGGTGGAGGGAATAATGCGAAGCTGACCGATAAGGGCGTAGAAAACCAATATGTTTTTCGGGATAGGGTACTTCGTGACGAACGCTTTAAGCTATTTGTAGATTCAAAAAGGGAAGTGGTAAAGTTTGTAGACTTAAAGATTGACCCAGATGAAATAGTGGATATAAAGGATAACTTAAACACGGCAGAAAGTAAAAGGAGTTATAATAAATTGGTGGGAGAAATTATTAACTTTCCAGCTGAAGATGCTGAGCCTATTTATACTAGCAATCCAGCTCAGATTTGGGATGTAGAAATTACAGCCCAAAGTAAAAGTTGGAAGAAGTAATGGCAACAGCATGCTATCAAGAACCCTGATTTGTAAAAAAGTAAACATGAAAATTATTAAAAATCCACTTTTTGCCCTACTGTGTTTAGGTTTTATTTTGTTAAGTTGTGTAGAGAAAAAGGCCAAGATTAGTGCTAAGCCTAATGTGGTTTTTATTCTAACAGACGACCAAGGCTATGGTGATTTAGGCTGCAATGGCAATCCATGGATTCAAACGCCAAATATTGATGCTCTTCAAAACGAAAGTATATCGTTTTCAGATTATCATGTAGGAACCACTTGTGCTCCTAGCCGTGGCGGTTTAATGACGGGTAAATTCAGCAATAATGTGGGGGTATGGCATACCATTATGGGTAGAGAGATTTTGAATGAGAATGAAGCCACTATGGCAGAATATTTTCAAAAAAATGGCTATAAAACCTCCATGTTTGGTAAATGGCATTTGGGAGATAACTATCCTTTCAGACCTCAAGATAGAGGTTTTGACGAATCTGTAATTCATAAAGGCGGTGGTGTAGGACAACAGCCAGACTACTGGAATAACGATTATTTCTCCGATACTTATTTTAGAAATGGTGTGGCAGAGCAATTTGATGGTTATTGCACTGATGTTTGGTTTTCAGAGGCTAAAAAGTTTATAGAGCAGCGTAAGGATGAGCCTTTTTTCTGCTATATCGCACTTAACGCTCCTCACAGCCCGTATAATGTTCCTAAAAAATACAGTGCTTTATATGCAGGACAGAAAGAAGTTCCTAATCCAGAGTTTTACGGGATGATAACCAATATTGATGAAAACGTTGGTCAACTCAGAGCTTTTTTAGCTGAGAAAGGATTGGCAGAGAATACCATTTTTATTTATATGTCGGACAATGGCACGGCAGCGGGTGTTTCTTTTGATAAAAATGGCGAAGTGAAAAAAGGATTTAATGCAGGAATGAGAGGAACCAAAGGCTCAGAATATGAAGGAGGGCATCGCGTGCCGTTTATTATGCATTGGCCTAATGGTCATCTTGCCCAAAGAAAAGAGATCAATACGCTGACATCTTATGTAGACTTTTTTCCAACCTTAGCAGATTTATGTGGGCTTTCAAGTCCTTCTGCTAAGCTGGATGGCATTTCGCTTAAAAATGTAATTTATAAGAATGAAAATCCAGACAGGGTTTTAGTGGTAGATACACAGCGAGAGGATGATTTAATAAAGTGGAAACAGCCTTCTATTATTAAAGATAAATGGAGGATGATAGGAGAAAACGAACTCTATAATATTAAAAACGATCCAGGACAAAAAAATAATCTTGCTCAGCTGCATCCAGCTTTAATGGATAGCCTAAAAACGGCTTATGAAACGTGGTGGAAAGGAAGTGAAAAGGCAGCTGCACATATGAGCTATATTCCTGTTGGAAAGGATATTCCGGAGTTGGTTCAGTTAAATAGCCATGATTTACATACCCCGGTGGGGCACCCTACCTGGTCACAATCTCAAGTAAGAAGTGGTTCGGGAGCTAGGGGTTACTGGCCAATAGAGGTTAAAAATGATGGATTCTACGAAGTGGAACTATGCCGATGGCCAAAGGAGTCTGCTTTAGGTTTAAGAGATGCTGCACCGAAGGGAGATGATATCCCTGGGAAAAATCAATACTTAGAAGGAGAGAAGTGGTTAATTAATGGAGCGGAACTTATCGTGGACAAGGAAACCCATTTTATTTCGCCAAAGAACATAGGCGACAAAGCTGTTTTTAATCTTGAACTAAAAAAAGGAAAGCAAATTATGGAGGCTTCTTTTCGTTTAGATTCTGGCGAGAAAAAACAAGTGTATTATGCTTATATAATACCAGTTAATGAATAGGAGCTCGAAGAGATCTACTTAACTTTTTTTAGATATTCGGTTGGCGTTTTCTTTACAAATTTCTTAAAATATCTATTGAAATTGGATAGGTTATTAAAGCCACATTCGAAACATATTTGTGAAATGTTCAAGTCTGTTTCTAGCAGCAATTTACAGGCATGACCAATCCTGATTTCAAGTAAGAAATTAGTGAAAGTTTTATTGGTTTTGGTTTTGAAATATCTACAAAAAGAGTTGACGCTTAAGTTCGCCACATTGGATATTTCTTCCAAGCTAATTTCTCTATCAAAGTTACTTAAAACATACTGGTAAATGTTGTCAAGTCGCTCACTGTCAATGGAGTCGTAGGTTTGAGAGAAGCCCAAAGAGCTCAACAATGTATTGTTTGAGTTCTCCGTAATATGAGCCATTACATTGAATAATTTTATTATCCTCTGAAGCCCTTGCGAGTCGTGCAGAGATTCAAATATAAAATTGTTCTGGATGGGGTCGTTGTTTTTTATTTGAATACCTCTGATTGCTTTTGAGATGATTTCTCTAATAGCCTTCATTTCAGGAAATGAAAGAAAGTCGTTATTGAAAAATGAGGGCAAAAAGTGAATCACAAAAGCATCGGAATAGTTTTGGTCTTCCGTAGTGTCATATCGGAATAAGTGGGGCAAATTAGAGCCGAGCATAAAAATGTCATTTTCCTCAAATGGAGATACAGCATCTCCTATAATAAAAGTGCCCTTACCCTTTCTTATAAGGATAATTTCTATTTCCGGATGGTAATGCCACCTGTTATGATAGACCGGTACTTCATCATGCCTTATGCTAAAGGACTGCTCTATTTTGTTCGAAATTTTGAGTAATTGAGCTTTCATTTTTAAACTATTTATGACTTGCTTATATAGTATTACGTATTGCTAATATTTTTACGAATTGTTGTCTTTTTCTGTGGTTATTTTGTTTAAATCTAATAGAGGGACAAATAAAGTAATATTTAATTGTAAATCTGAGAGAAGTGAAAAATTTTCTTAGCAAAAGGAAGTTTTACCTACATTTGAATAAGTCATAGAAATAAAAAATAGGACATTGAGAGCAATTATTCTTAAAGAACCAGGACAGTTTAGTTTTATAGAGCAAGACGAAGTTAAAGCTGAAGAAAACAAAGCAATTGTTAAAATTAAACGAATAGGTATCTGTGGCACAGACTATCACGCGTTTAAGGGAGACCAGCCATTTTTTACTTATCCGAGAATTTTAGGGCATGAGTTAGGGGGCGAAATAGTTTCCATTTCTGAAGGTTCTGCTAAGCACAATTTAAAGGTAGGGGATAAGGTCGCTATTGAACCTTATTTGAATTGTGGAGCATGTCAGGCATGTAATTCTGGACATATTAATTGCTGTGAGAAAATCCAAGTTATTGGTGTTCATTCAGACGGTGGTATGGCAGAATATATCTCTATTCCATTAAATAAAATTCATAAGTCAGATACTATGAGTTTTGACCAGTTGGCATTGGTGGAGACCTTGGGTATTGGTTTACATGCGGTTAATAGGGCTAATTTAAGCCAAGGAGAAAAGGTTCTGATTATTGGGGCTGGTCCTATAGGTTTGGGAGTCGCACAGTTTAGTAAATTGAAGGGGGCACAGGTGTGCATGGCCGACATTTCTACGAGTCGCTTACGTTTTATTGAAAAATTAGGCCTTTCAGAAAGTAGCATTGAGGTTTCTGGTAAGTTAGAAGAGGAAGATTTAAGGGCTGCATTGGGAGGAGAATTGCCATCTGTGGTGATTGATGCTACTGGAAATAAAAACTCTATGTTAAACACATTTAATATTGTGGCTCATGGTGGCCGAGTGGTTTTTGTGGGTTTATTCCAAGGTGACGTCACGTTTTTTGACCCTAATTTTCATAAAAGAGAATTGACGCTGATGTCCAGTAGAAATTGTCTACCAAAAGACTTTAAAGAGATTATTTCTCTGATAGAACAAAAGGTTATTGATACAAATCCGTGGCTATCGCATCGCACTAGTTTCGAGGATATGCCAGATAAATTTGAGAGTTTTTTAGAACCAAGTCAAGAGGTTATAAAGGCTATTATTGAACTTTAGTGTAATGTTTTATGACTTGTCGTCTTCATGCGTATTGGGTTTTTCTGGTGGCAATAAGCGGTTTGATTGCTGCTTTAAGCTGCACTAATGAGGTGAAGACGGGTGAACTGAAGTTTACACAAATATCTTCCAGTCATTCTGGTATCACTTTTAATAATGTAATTATAGAAGACGACTCCCTCAACTTTTACCATAATGAGTATATCTATATCGGTTCAGGTGTAGGGGTGGGTGATTTTAATAAAGACGGTCTTCAGGATATTTTCTTTGGAGGTAGTCAAGTGGAGAGTAAGCTTTATTTAAACAAAGGTAATTTTGAATTTGAAGATGTGACCCTTGCGGCAGGTATTACCCATACCGAATGGATTACCGGGGTGACCGTAGAGGACGTCAATCAAGATGGCTGGGACGACATATATCTTTGTGTTTCACATTTTAGAAATCCGCTCGAGAGAAGAAATCTCCTATTTATAAATCAAGGCACCGCAGAACTCAAATTTATAGAATCTGCCGAAGCTTACGGTTTGGCAGATACCGGTTTTTCGAGCAATGCCGCCTTTTTTGATTACGACAAAGATGGCGATTTGGATATGTATTTACTTAATCATAAGCTTTTTGACTCACAGCCTAATAGGATAGTAAGGATAGATACTTCTGGGCTATCTGCTTCTGCAGATAAGCTTTTTAGAAATGAGGGTGGTTTAGAGCATCCATTTTTTGTGGATGTGTCTCATGTTGCTGGAATAAAGGAAGATGGTTATGGGCTAGGTGTCGTTATCTCGGATGTTAATCAAGATAACCTTCCAGACATTTATGTCGCAAATGATTACTTAAGCAATGATTACCTCTGGATTAATAATGGCAAAGGTGGATTTGAAAATCATATAAATACGGCTACCAGGCATCAAAGCTTTAGCAGTATGGGAGTGGACATTGCTGATATTAACAACGATTTGCTGCCCGACATTGGCGTACTGGATATGATGCCAAACACCAACGAAAGGAAAAAGATGATGTCTTTGGGCTTCAGTCCAGATAAGTATGATATGCAAAGAAGAGCAGGCTATCATCACCAGTACAGTAGAAATATGCTTCAAGTGAATCAGGGAATTCCTTCAGGGAATGTTCCTGTTTTTTCGGAGGTAGGTCAGCTCGCTGAAATATCTGAAACAGATTGGAGTTGGAGTATTCTTTTTGCCGATTTTAACAATGATCGCTGGAAAGATATTCACATTTCCAATGGCCTAGGGAAGGATTTAACGAATAATGATTTCATTTCTTTTACCAGTGAAGAGCTGTCGAAGCAGTCATTTTTTGGTGGTTCCTCTGAAAGAGGTGTTTCGCAAGAAGAGGTAATCAAATGGACAAAACAGCTGGATAAATTTGGCTCGGTAAGCGAGCAGAATTTCCTCTTTGTCAATGAAAAGGATTTAAATTTTACAAATAAATCAGAGCTTTTAGGAAAAGGAGAAAAGTCTGTTTCTCAGGGGGCTGCTTACGCCGATTTTGATAATGACGGAGACTTGGATTTGGTGGTCAATAACATGAATCAAGAGGCCTTCATTTATAGAAACGAACTAAGAGGAACAGAGAAAGATTCTACGAATAATTTCTTAAGAATTAGACTGGAAGGGCTTGCAGGAAACGTAAATGGAATAGGTGCCAAAATATTGGTGTATTCTGGAGAAGATAGCCAGATTTTTGAGGAAACATCTACCAGAGGTTATGCTTCGAGTGTAGATAAAAGGATTCATGTAGGCTTAGGAGAACTACAAAATGCAGACTCAGTAAAGGTGCTTTGGAGTTCTGGTAAGCTTAGTTTTTTGGTAAACATAAAAGCGAATCAGGAAATTGTCATAACGGAAAAAGAGGCTAAAGACGCTTCATTTTGGCGTTTTTTAAAGGGAGCTACGCCACTTTTTAAAGAACTTTCTTCTGGAAGCTTTGAGCCACATAAAGAAAATATTTTTTCTGATTATTCTTTAAGAAGAATGCAGCCACAGAAGTATTCTCAACTCGGACCTGCCATGGCAAAAGCAGATCTAAACGGTGATGGATTAGAGGATATTTTTATTGGTGGAGCAAAGGGCCAAGAATCTTCAATTTATATCCAAAATAAGCATGGCTTTTTTGCGAAAAAAAGTTTGGCTGGAAGTCTTGAAATGGAAGATTTGGATGCCGCCTTTTTAGATTTAGACAAAGATGGCGACTTGGATTTAGTAACTGTAGGCGGAAGTACAGAGTTGTCGGGTTCTGGACAGCAGAAAGTATCGGTTTATTTGAACGATGCTAGGGGTGGTTTTAAGCTTACAGAAAATCTTTTCCCAGAGAACTTTAAAGTGTTTTCGTCCACGATAGCCGCCATGGATTATGATAAGGATGGCGATGACGATCTCTTTATTGGTGGGCGTATAGATAACGCTATTTTTCCAAGCAGTCCAGAGAGCTATTTGTTTGAAAATGTAAACGGAAAATTTAAAGATATTACTTCTCTAGATTTGAAACATGTAGGAATGGTTACAGATGCCGTTAGTTTGGATTTTGATCAAGATGGCTTGCAAGACCTTGTGCTCTGTGGAGACTATATGGAACTGGAGTTTTTTAAAAATACAAGAAAAGGTTTTAAGCGTTTAACGCAAGAAACAGGATTAAAAGGGAATCATGGTTGGTGGAGAAGTTTGAAACTGGCTGATTTGGATAATGACGGTGATTTAGATATTGTGGCTGGTAATTTTGGAGACAATAATAAATATCATGTTTCAGCATCTCGTTCGGCTTACTTGTTCGCAAAAGATTTGGATAATAATGGCATTAAGGAGCTTATTCCTGCTTATTTCATCAAGGGTATTAAGGGTCAATATGAACTTTACCCGGATTTAAGTAGAGATCAGTTCGCGGAGCAAACTCCTAAAATAAGACAGGGTTATGCCAAATATGAAGCTTATTCTAAAGCAAACTTGAACGAAATTCTAGATTACTTTGGTAGGGAAGATCTAACGGAATTAAAGTGTGAATACTTAAGTACGGCATGGTTTGAAAACTTGGGAGGGGGGAAGTTCATAAGGCATGCATTGCCCAAAGAAGCACAGTTTGCCCCTGTAAACGCCATAGAAATAACGGATGTAAACGCGGATGGTTTTGTTGATATCATTTTGGCAGGGAATGAATATCATACAGAGGTGAGTACTGGCAGATCGGATGCTTCCTATGGAACAGTTTTAATAAATCAGAAAGGGAAAGGATGGCTTTCTATGCCTTCTTATTCTTCAGGATTATTTCTAAAAGGTGATGTGAGGTCTATGAAACTCATAAATGGGGGGCAAAACCTGATAGTAGGTGCCAATGACAGCCCCCTTAAATACTACAGCATACGTAATTCTGATATCAGATAAGTTCAAGTAAAAGCATAAATGCTAAAATGATATTATGTTATGCTCGAATTATGGTAAATATCCACCTCTAAATGGTATAATTTTGTTATAGATTAATATTAGACAAAGAAAATATGATGGAGTATATTTTTTGTTAATACTATATTGTTTTGATGTAATAGGTTACATATAATGTTTAGTTAATAGAGTTAAAGATTACAAAAAGAGAGATTTTCTCTCTTTTTGTGTGTCTTAAGCATTCAAAAAAAGTATGAAAAAAATAGCATTGACGCTTTTATTATTGGTGGGTTTTGTATCCGCATTTTCTCAGGAAAGATACCGAGAAGACTGGGACCTTATCGCTCAGAAATATGAGATTCCTGAGTGGTTTAAAGATGCCAAATTCGGTATTTTCATTCACTGGGGTGTGTATTCTGTTCCAGCTTATGGCTCAGAGTGGTATGCTCGTAATATGTATATAGATGAAAATTCAAATACTTCTTATCATGGCAATAAAGGACAACAGGGGCCATCAGATGTTTACCTACATCATGTAAAGACTTATGGGCATCCTAGTAAGTTTGGCTACAAAGATTTTATACCCATGTTTAAGGCGGAGCAATTTGATGCTGCTGAGTGGCTAGATATCTTTGAGAAGTCCGGTGCAAAGTACATTGTGCCCGTGGCGGAGCATCATGATGCTTTTGCTATGTATAACTCCTCTTATACCATTTGGAATTCTGTGGATATGGGGCCTAAAAGAGATATCATCGGCGAGCTTAAAAAAGAGACAGCAAAGAGGGGAATGAAGTTCGGGGTATCTTCACACTTGGCCTTTAATCAAGACTTTTTTACTAAGAAGCCAGAGTTGGGAAATACCGCTCCTAAGTATGAGCAATTGTACGGTCCAATAATGAAAAGCAGTAATGAAGCTCCCACTGCCGAGTTTAAAGATATGTGGATGAAAAGAACTACCGAGTTAATTGATAACTATCAGCCAGATATTTTGTGGTTTGACTTTGGCTGGGACAGACCAGAGTATGCTCCTGAGCATTTGAAATTGACAACTCACTATTATAATAAAGCTCTTGACTGGAACAAAGAAGTAGTATTACAGGGGAAAAATCATAAGTATGAGTCACTGGCAGAAGGAGCCTATGTGCATGACATGGAAAGAAGTAAATCTGCTGTGATTAGAGAATTTTTCTGGCAAACAGACACTTCAGTTGGTAAAAATTCATGGGGTTATGTGAGCAACTGGGAGTCTAAAGAAACCAATACGCTGATAGACGATTTAGTGGATATTGTAAGTAAAAACGGAAGTATGCTATTAAATGTTGGCCCGAAAGCTGACGGAACTATTCCTTACGACCAACAGAAGGTTTTACTAGAAATGGGCGACTGGTTGAAAATTAACGGAGAAGCCATTTACGGTAGCCGACCTTTCAAAATTTACGGCGAAGGTCCTACTAAAATAGTAGAAGGACACCTTTCTGAAGGAAACAACAAAGACTTAGGTGCTGAAGATATCAGATACACCATGCAAGGGGAGCAGCTTTATGCTTTCTTTATGGAGTGGCCAAAAAGCAACGAAATATTAATCAAGACCTTAGCAAAAGGGAACCCTAATTATACGGCGAAAATTAACGCTATCACCATGATGGGTTCTGACGAAACTATCAAGTTTAAACAAACTAAGGAAGGATTAAAAGTGATTTTACCTTCTTACAGACCATGCGATTTTGCTTATGGTCTTAAGATAAATTAAAGAAACTAAGGAGTAAAAGGATTGATTGAATAAGACCCTTCTCCTGGTAAGGTAAGAGGTTGTTTCACGATAGAGAAACAGCCTCTTTATTTTTAAAGGCTGTTCCCGTTTTGTAGTATCGTTTCCGCAATAACCTTATGCCGGCTGGCCTTTTTGAGGTGATTTAAGAATAATCCAACAGCCTTGTTATGAGCTTAATGAACCTTAACTCCTTAATGATTAAAAATCTAAAACCTGCCCAAACCAAACATCTCCAAACTGCTTCTGCAAGCCCTTTAATTCCCCAAACAGCTTTTTATATTTTACCTGCGTTTTCTGGAGCTTTGAAATGTCATGCATTTGGTTGGGGGCGTTTTTTAGGTGAAAAGGCTTGATGGCATTTGCTTTTGGATAGACAATGAGTTTGTAACCATCAATTCAACACCATAAATTGATTCAGTATACTTGTTCCGTTTTGGTCGGTAATGCTGAGTAAATGAGTGCCTCTTGTAGGGGCTATCTCAATTTTATGAATGCCATGCGTTTCGGTTAGGTATTCATTATCCATTTGCCAATATAGTACAGCTTCTTTTTGGGCATGTACAGCTTCAAAAATCACTTTTTCTCTTTCGTTTCCAAGGTTGATTGGAACATATATTTTCGAAAGGTCTTTGGGGTAAATCAATGCAAATCCAGTACTAAAATTATTGCAGTCAGATAAATAGGGAGGGGGAGAGAGGTAAGTAGGGTGCTTTTTCTGATAATACCAGGCCATTTGAGGTGGTAATACAAACCACTTTTTTTTATGCATTTCATTTATAGCATAGCACGAACTATTCACTTGGTATTGGTCGGTTTTATCTAGAAATATTTCTTTGTGGTAGGGGCAAGAAGTAATTTTCAGATTTGATGAAGGCACATATATAACTTCAAATTCTGGGCAAGCCTCTGTCCAGAGATAGGAGCTTTGTTTGCATATTTTTAAAGGAATAGTTGGTTCTTTGGAAGGTTTATGACCCGTTTCAGAAACCAACTGTTCAAAAACATCAAATAAAACGGGTGCAGCTACGCTAGTTCCGGTCATATTTGGTCGGCCTTCGCCATCTGCATTTCCTACCCAAACAGCCACCACATATTTCGAATTAATGCCAACGGCCCACGCATCTCTGAAACCATGACTGGTTCCCGTTTTCCATGAAATACTGTTTGACTTGAAATTTTGCCAACCCGCTTCTGATTCTGGTCTTACTACTTCTTTAAGAGCATTTAATGTTTGATACGTGGCCCAAGTGTTTGCATACTTGACCTCATGTTTTGCATTTTGAACATTTTTGATATATGTGTTTTCAAGAAAATCGTTTTGATTCTTTTTAGGATAGTTTAATTGCCTCGCCATATTGGCGTATGCTTGGGCAAGTTCCATCAAAGTAATTTCACCGCCACCAATGATCAATGAAAGACCATAATGACTGCTGGATTGTGTAAAATGCTGAAAACCATAATTTTCTAGTACATTTTTAAACTTTTGAACACCAAAGGTCCTCAGCATATGTACAGCAGGGAGATTCAGCGAGCGAGCGAGTGCCTCATCTGCAGGAACTGCTCCTTCATAGTCTCTACTATAATTTTCAAAGGCTTTTAAAGGAACATCGGGAAGTAAAGTTTTGGGCAAAATGTAGCCTTCATCTAACATTTTTTGATACAGAAATGGCTTTAAAATACTTCCGCTACTTCGTGGAGATTGGATGATATCCACCATGTTGGCGTGTTCGTTTTTGGGGTCATTGGAGTTACCAATATAAGCCAAAATTTCAGCATTTTCGATAGAAACCACGATACAGGCAAGGTTATGTATTTCTTGAAGTCTTAGCTGATTATGATGCTTGGAAACCACATTATTAACATGTTCTTGGAGCTCATTCTTCACTGTAGTTATTACCTTTTTGCCTTTTGATTTTTTATCTGCCAAATCTAAAAGATGGGGTGCAAACTGAGGCAAGGCATTTGGTTTTTGTGGAAGAAGTTCTTCCAGGGCCAACATATAGCTGCTCTCGTCAATTACTTTGTTTTGCCATAATTTATACAATAATCGATTTCTTTTTTTAAGAAGAATTGATTGGTTTTTACCAGGATAAATAAGCGACGGAGCGTTGGGTAAAACGGCCAAAGTTGCTGCCTCAGACCACGAGAGTTCAGAAGGTTTTCTTTTATAATATCGCCAAGCGGCTGCCTCTATTCCAACTACATTTCCACCGAAAGGTGCGTTGGAAACATACATGGCTAATATTTCTTCTTTTGAATAACCTAATTCTAATCTGGTAGCAAGAATAAGTTCTTTCAGTTTCTGAAAATAGGAGCGTGCGGGGTTTCCACTTGCCAGCCGAATGGTCTGCATGCTAATCGTTGAGCCACCACTATGTATACTTCCTTTTCTTAAATTTTGTCTTGCAGCCCGTAAAAGTGAAAAAGGATTGAATCCAGGATGCCAATAAAAATATTCATCCTCAAAGTGCGTAACAGCCAAAGCAATTTTATCAGGGACTTCTTCAATCTCTGGAAATCGCCATTGCCCATCTGCTGCTATAGAACCACCAAGAAGGATGCCTTCGGAGCTTTCTATGATGGTAGACGTAGGTTTGTCAAATAAAGGTCTAGGTAATGCAAATACCAGATACCAAACTGAACTTGCTATCAATAAACTGATAATGCTCCAATATTTTACCTTTTTTATCATTAATCAACCGATGCTCTTCCACCAGCCACAATGGCCTTCACATCATCATTGTACATGGCTTGGCACTGTACTGCAGGCAAAATATAAGAGCCTTTATATGCTGCATTTAATAAAACTACAAAGGTTTTAGATTGGCTCTTTTTCAGGTCAAAATAAGTATAAATCCTGTCATCTCGTATGTCTTGATAGGTAGCAGCGTCACTTTGAGTAAATGTAGTCCCCTCATTCATTCTTTGATTGATGATTTCCCAACCTGATGGAAATAATTGACTTAGAGCAAGGTTGCTATAATCGCCAATGGTATTGGGATTACTAATGGTAACCACTGCTTTGAAATCTGTCCCTTGCCTTAGTTTTGAAATATTTAGCACCTTATTATCCATATCCTTATATAAAATCTGCATGGTAAGATTTTTTTGCTGCGGCTCTACATTTTCTCTTACAGGAATACCAGAATTTACTAAACTGACAAATAACTTAGCTCCTGAGGTATTAGTTATGGAAACTGTTCCTTTTTTGAGTGGAAGTTCTAATCCTGTTGAAGATACGTTGGAAGAATTATACACCTGTTTTTTTCCATTCAGCATATACTCGAAATTCAGATTTTTGCTAGGCTTATCTCCTAAGAATTTGGCAATGGCCATGAGCGAGAATGCTGTTGAATGAGTACTTAACCATTTGTCAGTATTAAGTCTAGCAGATAAGGATTTTAGCACAACGCTAGCTAATGCATTATCTTTGAGGAGCGTATACGTTTCCAGTTTCATTGCCAAATCTCTTTCTTCTGACCCATAAGTGAAAGAGGCATAATAACTGGACTTTGTACTTTCCTTTATCTTCAATAACTCCCGAGCAATATCCCTTTTTCCGAGCAATGCGTAGGTAGCTGCAAGTCTGTTTGCTGCCAAAGCCCCTAGATTCTCCGTATTTCTAAGTCGGTTCATGGCTCCTAAGTTTGCCTTATTGGCCAAAGCCAATGTAAATAATCTGTAAGCTTGAGCCAATTGGTGTTGTTCTAAACTGACCCATCGCTCAGATGCCGTAGCATTCCATTGGTCAGCTCTCAAAGATTGATATTTAATCCAATTCGTTTTTAAACCAGTAGGTAAGGCATACCCTTTTTTCTCAGCTTCAATTAAAAAATGCCCTGCATAGGAACTTCCCCAATCATCAGCAATTTGTGCATTTGGCCAATAACCAAGCCCTCCATTACTCATTTGAAATGACTTCAAGCGAGCTATAGCAGCTTTGATGTTTTGTTCAATCTCCTTTAGTTCTTTCGGCGAAAGTTCAATGAGGTTTCCTAAAAACAATTGTCCCAATCCTGTAGAACTTATCTGTTCCACACAGCCATGTGGGTAAGAAATTAGATAATTAATTCGTTTAGATAGATTAATTGGAGGGGCTGTTGATACTTGCAGTTCAATTTTGGAAGCCCCTAAGATTCCAAATGGCTCAAATTGAAAAGACTCCGATTTTCCACTTTCCAATATCTTATCCGCCTTTTTAGTAATAAGAGGATTTGGCAATCGTATAGGTATTTCAATTTCGTCATAGGAACTAAAGGAGCCCGACTTCACGGTTACTTTAACCTGTCCAGTACCTAATTCTTCATTGACCCTAAGCGGGATATTTAGAATGGTTTCCGCATTTTTATTCAAAATAACGTTATAGGATTTATTGTCCGAATGAAGCAATTTATTGGTGCTAAACGTTACCGTGGCTTGTTTGATATTTGGCTCTGCAAAAATTGTGATTGGTACATTTATGTTTTCTCCAGGGCTCAGAACCCGTGGTAAAGTGGCCGTTAACATTAGAGGTTTGCGAACCAACAAGTTTTGCTCGGCTTGACCGAACTGATTCTTTTGATTCCCAGCAACCACCATAATCTTCACACTTCCTAAATAATTTGGTAGGTTAATTTTATGATTTCTACTGCCGTTTTTGCCTAAGGTGAAAGGTCCCAAATATATAACAACAGGTTTGAACCTATTTACTTTTCCTTTGTCCAGAGCTTGCACGGCTTCGTCACCACCTCCAATAGCATAAATATTGGCAAATTTGCCATTAAAGGCACCTAAAACAGATTGATATAAATCCCAAGTTTTTACTCCTAAGGCCTCTTTTTGATTGAAATGGCTCCAAATGTTTGGTGTTTTGAAACTTGTAATATCCAATAAACCTTCATCCACAATTGCCAGTGTATAGGTCATTTCTTTCCCCATTTTTTCCTTCACGGCTATCGTAAAGTTTTTTTGTGGTTCCACACTCTTAGGTGCACTTATGATGGGTTCCAAATGTGAGTTTTGGTCATTTACCATTATCGGCGTTACACCAAACATTCTAATAGGCAAGTCATTAGCGGTTTGATAATGTGGCTGAATGAGTGAAATTGAAGCATACACATTCGGCCGCATCTCTGGTTTTATCGCTATCTTAATCTTCGTTTGTCCGGCTTCGGTTTTAATCCATCGCTTTTCCAAAATAGCAGTACCGTTCTCTATACTTAAAAGAATTCTACCTTCTTCATGAGTCGGTATAACGATTTCAGCAGTTTCTCCTACTTGATAGATTTCCTTGTCGGTTTTAAAAGCCAATATTGAGGCGTCTTCCCCTATATTTCCACGAGATCGCCAATTAGGCCAATCGATGGATAGTAATTGTGCTGCACTGTGCCCACTTTCGGAATCTTCAATTCTTAAAAAATATTTACCCCAATCATCATTTTCTACTTTGATAGCATAGGTTGCTTTGCCATTAACGGTTGTTAAGGTTTCGGTGGAAATAAGCGTGCTATATTCACTAGACATAAACTCCACCTGCTCGTCTTCTTGAGAATACCACCACCTGCTTTTTAATCTATAAAGGGATACCTTGATTTCTTTATTATTTAAGGCTTGCCCACTGGAATTGATATTTAGCACCGTGATTTTATGATTTTTGCCTGTCTCTAACATTTCCCAATCCATACTACTATAATCAATGTGAAAACCTACATAAGAAGAATATGGAGAATATTCTATGCTGGAATAGTTGGTACTGAAATCTCCGCCTTTTTCAAATACCTTAGTGAAAAGACCTACTTTGAGCTTCCCAGATGGCAATTGAGAAAGCTTCATGTTTAAAGGAAAACTCGCGGTTCCATTAGAATTGATTTTGCCGTCGAAAACTACAAGTTCTTCCTGTTTGAAATCTTTGGTGGGGTCATCAAAAATGAAATTTGGATATTTTGAAAAACTCGTTTCTTGTGGAAAGAAAGAAGCCGTCACATTCGTTCTAAGATCGGATGCTTTTGAGCCATTTAGCCAAGCCACTTTTAGATTGGTAGTATTGGTTTTATTGCTAAGTTCTTTATTCTCAAAATCAAGATTTATTTTTAACTTATTGGGCTTAATTGTTTCAATGTTAATGTTTTTATAGAACTCAAAATTTCCTGCTACAGCCTTTACGTACCACCTGCCGGTTTTAGCATTTTCAGGCGTTTTTAGTTTAAAGACATAGAAACCATTTTGGCCATTGGTACGAACAGTTTGTTCATATAGTTGATTATCTGGAGAGTAAAACTCAAGCCTTAAAGGATAATTATTAGGAATTTCTTTTAAGTTGTTTTGAAGTACACAAGTGACATAAATACTGTCGCCAGGCCTCCAAACCCCTCTTTCTCCATAGATAAATCCTTTTAGGCCATCTTCGGGGATAGTACCGTCGATAGGAAAACGACTCATGTTTATGGAATTACCCTCACCTAATTTTAAGTAGCCTTTTTCATTGTTTTTGGTAGCAACCAAAATAAAAGGTTTCTCTTTTAATTTAAGTTTATAAAATCCATCACTGTCTGTTTTTCCATCGCCAATAAGCCTTCTTTGGTAGTTATATACCTTAATGTTTACCCCATCCATTGGCTTGGTGTCAAGAAGATTTGAAACACTTACATCCAGCTCTTTTTCACCAGATATCTTTGCTATTATACCGAAATTAGATGCCAAAATATTTCTGGATTGAGACTTCTCAGAAGTATAATAAGAGACATCGCAAGGGTCATCTCTTTTGCTCCATTCGTATCCCTCAGGATAGAAATAATCGTCGTAATAGTCCTCACTTTCAAATACAGACCAATCCTCATTTGGTTTAGACATGACGAGCTGTTGTTGTTTTGTCGTTTTTTCAAAACAAGCCATATTAGATAGATGAGGTGCCATGTTCAGCTGAACCTTATAAATGGCTCCTGGTTCTGGTTCAATAAATGCAGCTAAATCAAGACTAAATTTGTTCTTATGATTTAGGTTTACATTTCCCGTTTCGTTGAAAATAATATCTTTATCAAAAACAGGGGAAGCTACTTCTCTTAAATTGTAACTGCCGTTGATATCATTCTGTTGAAAAAACTGTAAAATATTATCTTCATAAATTTTATAAATCTGAACATTAACTCCTTTAAGACCAATGGTTTCAAATGGAAATAACAATTGATTCGATTTAGGGATTATATTTCCGTTACCCAGCAAGATAATTTGAGGCAAACTGCTATCAAAGGTCAATTCTTTTCTAAACTCTCCTGCTAATTCTTTGTCCTCGAAATTTTTTACTCCTCGGTCTATAATAAGTTCAAACGTACCGGCAATTCCTTCATCTGTATAAATCTTAATCTCATTAAGATAAACTTCCATTTGGCGTATTGCTGGCAAATCATCTTTAAATCTAATCAGGCCATTTAAATCCTGATTCATAAGGGCATCAGAAAAGCGAATGCTTGTGAAATTTTCTATTTTCGATGAGTTTTCAACCGACAGTATTTGATAACTATCTAATGCTGGAATGAGAAATGATTTTTCGAAGTTTCTATCGATGTCAATTGGCTCCCCGTCAACTAGAACTTCTAATTTCATGTCGTCCGTTTCTCTTCTAATGCTATCTACAACAAACTGATGTTTAGTGCCTTCGCTATTTGATTCCCATTGAATCTTTAAGGATCCTTTTTTTAATTTTATCTTTAGGATTTGGTCTAATTCTTCGGTATTTATTTGGTCTGCTGTGAAAAGCGTACCTGAGAATTTATTTATAATCTTATCCGTCGAATTATAAGGTTCTATCCCATCAATTTCCAATGAAAAGTCTTGTTCTATTACTTTTAGTTGGTAAGAAAAGGAAGAAAATTTGTTGTCAATATTTGGAACAATTTCATCAAGATCCAATCCTATTTCATAGACTTGCCCATTTTTTAGATTTTCGTTTGGTGTGAATACCAAGGTTCTGGCATCTTCTGCCAGGCTTAAATTTCCTTCAACTTTGGGTGAAATATGGAATATGTTTTGATCAAATTCTCCTGGGCTTTGTTGGAGTTTTATTCTAATTTCCTCATTCTTTCTGATTTCTCCAGAGGTATAAGCTGCCACATAGGGAGCAAATGAACTATCAAGAGTCATCAATTCTTTTTTGAGTTCATTTGAGCCGCTGCAACCAGCCAAAAATAAACCTAAAAGTATCAGAGCTTTTTTCATTAAATTCATAGGTTTAGATTTCGCGTTAATTGCGTTAATATAGAGATTTCTAATCACTCATTGTTATCAGCCATTTATAATTATGCATACTTTTTTTTGAGAAAACTTAATAGTTAAAATAAGATTTTTAAATAGTTGATAAACAAATTGTAGCAATGGATATTTTTGCTTGGATTTGCACTTTTATGCTTCCGATTTACAGATTCATATAAGCTAAAACCAACTCATCTCCATACTGCTTTTGCAAGCCCTTTAATTCCCCAAAAAGTTCTTTTTTTAGTTTAAAGCTTTAACCAATCAATGGCCTCGAATATCGTTTCCGCAATAACCCTATGCCCAGCCGTCAATGGATGAATGCGGTCTTGGCCAAAAGAAATGGTGGCGTTTTCTAAAACGGGATGGTAAGTGTCTATTGTTTTGAGTACATTCTTGTGGGTATAGGTAGAAATAAACGATGCATAGCGACTAATAACCTCAGAATTGTATTTATAATAAGGCTCTTTATAGCTGTAGCTATCCAATGGCAAATCGCCATTAGGCTTCATGCCCGTTTCCATAAAAGGCGTAGGAGTGAGCAGAATTACTTTGGCTCCCGTTTTGGCGATGGTTTTAACAGCCTTTGCAATTCCTTTTTTATACGCTTTAAAGCGTTTCTGGTCAAATGGGCTATAAATAGCATCATTTATACCATAATAAAGAAAGCAAACATCAAAATGGTCTTCTGCTAAAATACTGTCTAATCTGTCAAAAAGATAAGGTCGTTTAGGATCATGAAATGCTTCTGAAAGCCCGGAAACAGTTTCACTACTTTTCCCAAAGTTCACTAAATCAAACTTTGTCGATATTGGAGTATTTTCCCTCAGGAAATCTATATAACCACCATTAGCAGTTATGCTATCGCCTATAAAGGCAATTTTCTTTTTCTTAGTACTCGCGTAAGCAGGAATGCTAAGAACTGCCAAGCTGGCTATAAGAAAGTTTCTTCTTTTCATATTTTTAGTTTACTTCCGTTTTAATGTATTGAAAAACAAGAGAAGTAAATTTTTCCATAATCTCATAACCGCAATAACCTTTTCAACGCTCGCTTTTCACCTGCCTGTCGGTAGACTGGGCGGGAACTTCATTTTTGCGGGTCGCCGCACCGTACGAAGAAAAACGAACGGCAGTGGCCGACCGCCCCAAAAAACAGCACCCTGTAAACTCACACCAACAAAATTCTAAAATAGAGCAATAACATTTGTTTTATGAATTTTGTTGGTGCTCAGACAGTACAGGGCAATATTAGGAATAAAATTATTTCATTTATTTCCAATAGAGCCAATTGAAAAGTTTACAAAACCACCTCTATCTGCGGGTTCTCTTCTGTAAATTTAGCAGCTTCTGCCTTATTTACTTGGCTACGCCAAATATAAATATGTTTCACGTTTTCATGTCCTTGAAAGGAGCTTAAGCCTTTATTTGTAATGGGCGTGTCATTCAAATTAATGGCATTCAAATATTTGAGTGAGGCTAGTTTAGGAAGAAAAGAGTCTTCAATTTTATTTCCATTCAGTTTGACCTTTTCAAGGTTCTCTAGTTGGCTAATGTCTTGAATCTCTGAACTTGAAAGGGCTGCATCCGCTAGGTTAAGCCAAACGATGTTTTTGGCCAAAGGTAAAAGTCCTTTTACATCTATTTTATCCCTCAGCCTATTTCTGTCAATCGCAATATCAAGCATTAAAGGCTCATGATTCATCACTCTAAAAGTAAAGCCTCCT
The DNA here is from genome assembly GCF_055134445.1 of Arcticibacterium sp. NCBI lineage: Bacteria > Pseudomonadati > Bacteroidota > Cytophagia > Cytophagales > Leadbetterellaceae > Arcticibacterium > Arcticibacterium sp. Next base: position 25,430 of record NZ_JBSRVI010000037.1, on the reverse strand, counting down.
TTTTCAATTTCTGGTAACAAACTCAGGTCGGCATTGGCAGGAATATTGGGATTATAGCTTACCAAATTATTTTCACCGCCAGGTGTAGCTTTTTTATAGCCCAGGTATACTTCTACATTGTCTAGAACTTCTTTATGGTTTTCCAAGCCTAAAAAGGCCACCTCTTTGTTCACCGCATCATTTGTAATCCACCATTTCAAAATGGCTAGTTCTTCTTTGGTCAGTGGCGTTTTGCCATCCGTTGGCATAAATTCCTCATGCTCTTTTTCTAAAGTGACTCTTCGGATTATTTCACTTTCGTCTATTTTTCCTGACACCAATATGGGCCCATTTTTACCGCCTTTTATGATGGTTTCATAAGAGCTAAGTACCAGTTCACCCTTCTTTTTACCCGATTGATGGCACTGTGTGCATTTTTTGTCCAAAATGGGTTGAACCAAATCCTCAAAGACCAGTACATCTTCTATTTTTTCCGGTATTTCTCTTTTGGTTTCTGTTAAAGTAGCCAAGGTTAAATATTCTGTACCGTGGGTCAGGTTTCCACCCTGGTGACCCACATAGCTCATCAGTGCCACTATGCTTAGAAACAAGACGGAAGTGGCTTGTTTAGGCACCTTAACCATAGATTTTCCCTTTTCGCTTAATAAGAAAAGCAGGATTAAACTAATAGCCGTTAAGCCTATGCCACTCCATTTATGGTTCTCTAATAATTGATAGGAGTAATCCCCTGATTTTGATAAAAGCCAACCCAAAAAACAGGCCGCAATCCCCGAGAGTGAACCTAAAAGAAGGGCCAGTTCTGTTGCTTTCCCAAAGTTATTATATTTTGGAAAATAAGAAGCCAAATGAAAAATGCCTGCTATTAATAAGAAGCCAATAGGCAAATGCACCACCAATGGGTGCATTCTCCCAAGAAAAGTACTTATATCCAGTAATATCATTTTAGACGCGAGTTAGTTTAATGGGTGCGGTATGGTTGGCGTTCCATTGGCATACATAAATGCTGTCGTCCTCATCTATACAGACATCATGACCGTGAGCAAAAATTGGATTCTTTAGGTTGGTGGTAGCCTGCAGTTTACCTGCTGTATATTTAGGTGCTTGTCCGCCAGGGTTACTAATTACCTTATTGTTTTGGTCTAGTATGGTCACAAATCCAGAGTCGCCCCAATTTGTTTTGCCTTCCTCGTCTTTGCTCCAACATACGCCTGCATAAATGTTTTGATGATGCAATACAGGTCTACACACATGCATACCTGGTAAGTCAATTCTCTCAATAAATTGACCATCTAGCGTGAAAACCTTAAAACAGTTTTCGTTTCTTGAGGTGCAAATCAAAGTTGGCTTTGCAGGGTTTCTTAAGTCTATGGCCACCCCATGTGCATTGGATAAATTATGCTCTTTGTTCTCATTATGATGACCGCCAAAATGCCTGATGTATTGGCCTTTACTATCATACTGAATGATATAATCGCTGCCGTAACCGTCTGCTACATAGATGTCTCCATTTGGTGCTACGGCAGTTTCTGTAGGCATGAAAGGTTCGTCTTCTCGGTAAATACCAATGGTTTTAGGATGTCCTAGGGCAAATTGCAACCTGCCATCTAAATCAGTTTTAACCACTTGACCAGCTTGCTTTTCATACTTTCCCGTTTTGTTTTGAAACCATCCGCAGTCGGTAATAAGTAAAAAATCTTCTCCTTGGTCTTTACCAATGGAAAGTCCGTGGCCACCAGGAAAGGCGTGTCCCCAAGTGTCTAGGAGTTTTCCAGATTTATCAAAAATCAGGATGTTGTTATTGGTATGGTCACCTATCATGATAAGACGGCCTTGGCTGTCTTGCACCATTTCGTGGCAGTTTAAAAGTGGGTTGTAGCTTACGCTCAATTTTGCCCAAGCTTTATCCACTTTGTATTTAAAACCTCCATGCCCAATCACGGTTTCTTCTGCTAAGTTTTGATGTAAGATGCCGAAGCTTTTTATAGGTGAGCCTATGGCGGCAATTGCACCTAGAAGCGTCGTGTTTTTTATGAAATTTCTTCTTTTTTGCATAGGGTTTGAAATTTAACTTAGAATGTCGTTTACTATTTTTCCGTGTACGTCGGTCAGTCTAAAACGTCTTCCTTGAGATTTAAAAGTGAGTCTTTCATGGTCAACCCCCATGAGTTTCATTAAGGTCGCATGGAAGTCGTGAACATGTACAGGGTCTTTGGTGATGTTGTAAGAAAAATCATCCGTTTCGCCGTAGCTAAAACCACTTTTTACACCTGCTCCTGCCATCCACATGGTGAAGCATCTTGGATGGTGATCTCTGCCATAATTATCTTTAGTAAGTTTACCTTGAGAGTAAACAGTTCTACCAAATTCGCCTCCCCAAACCACCAAGGTATCTTCTAATAAACCTCGCTGTTTCAAGTCTTTGATAAATGCTGCAGTGGCTTGGTCGGTGTTTTGACATTGTTTGGTTATCCCGCCTGGTAGACCTCCGTGATGGTCCCATCCTTGGTGGTATAATTGAACAAATTTCACGTCTTTTTCTAGCAGTTTTCTGGCTAAAAGGCAATTGGCAGCATAGGTGCCAGAATCTCTGCTATCTGGGCCATACATTTCAAAAGTAGCCTCACTTTCCCCAGCCGTATCCATGACTTCCGGTACAGAGGTTTGCATCCTGAAGGCCATTTCGTACTGTGCTATTCTGGCATCAATTTCAGGGTCGTTGATATCTTCATTTTGAAACTTATTGAGTTTTTTCAAATAGCCTAGCATCTCTTCCCGGTCTTTTCCGTCATAACCTTCCGGGTTGTTTAAGAAGAGTACAGGGTCATTCCCTGCTCTAAACTGTACGCCTTGATGCTCAGTTGGTAAAAAACCGTTTCCCCATAGTCGAGAATAAAGTGGCTGGTCTTTTCCGCCGTTCTTTGAAACAAGGACTATAAAAGAGGGCAGATTTTCGTTATCGGAACCTAGGCCATAACTCATCCAAGAACCCATGGAAGGCCTCCCGGGTAGCTGATGACCTGTTTGAAAAAACGTAATGGCTGGGTCGTGGTTAATATGTTCTGTATAAACGGACTTTACAATACAGAGGTCGTCTACTACCTGTGCGGTATGTGGAAGCAAATCACTCACCCAGGTTTGAGATTCACCATATTTTTTAAATCCCGTAAAAGAAGGTGCGATGGGTAAGGAACTTTGAGAGGCACTCATTCCAGTGAGTCTTTGTCCACCTCTGACAGATTCAGGCAGGTCTTGTCCCATCATATCCACCAGCTTTGGTTTATAATCAAAGGTCTCAAACTGGGAAGGCCCTCCACTCATAAACATATAAACGACTCTTTTTGCTTTGGGTGCAAAATGGGGTAGGCTAGCCAAGATTTGCTGCTGCATTTCTTCGTCAGAAATGACTCCTGTGCTTGATTGAGATTTTGAATTTATTTTATCAAAACCAAACAGGGAGCCTAATGCTAAGGTGCCTAAACCTAGAGAGGTCTTGTTTAGGAAATTTCTCCGGTCAATTTTTTTATTTATTTCGCCAAACTCTGGCGAATCTATTCTGAAATCTTTGTGATGATGATGGCTCATTTTATCTTTTCATTAAGGTGGCGTCAGAATTCATGATGAGATTCGCAACTACTGCATTAGATGCTATAAGAGAAGGCTCCGTTTTCTGATCTACTTTATAATAACCGGCTTCTAGCCAGCCTTTCGTTTTTTCGGGATGTTTTTTGAAGTTCTCCAACTCTTTAGCTTGTACACTTAAAAGCAAATCAAGTTCTCTCTTGTCTGGTGTTTTGCCTGTTAATTTCATGTAAGCAGAGCTGATGGCCTTTTTAGGGTCACTTATTTTTGACATTTCTTCTCCCATCACCTTAGATGCTTCCACATAGGTGGGGTCGTTTAGGGTAACCAGAGCTTGTAAAGGCGTATTGGTTTTTTGACGTCTTATGACACAATAACTCCTAGAGTTTCCATCAAAAGTAGCCAATGTTGGATTTGGTACTGAGCGTTTTATGAGTACATATAAGCTTCTGCGATAAACGGCATCAGTACTGTCTGGCGTATAAGTAGTATTGTTAATTTCCCAGAGTCCCTTAGGCTGGTAGGGTTTTACGCTTTTACCACCAATGTCTTTTACCAGCAATCCGGAGGCCGCCAATGCGTTATCTCTCATCATTTCTGCCGTGAGTCTATTGGCTGGTCCTCTGGCTAAAAAACGATTTTCTAAATCTTTTTCTCTGTGCTGATCTGTAGCTGTAGAGCTTTGCTGATAGGTGGCCGTCATTACCATGTCTTTCACCAGTTTCTTTACATCCCAGCCAGATTCCATGAAGCCAATCGCCAAATAATCCAGTAATTTAGGATGGGAGGGCATCTCTCCTTGATTTCCAAAGTCCTCAGATGTTTTTACTAAACCGCTACCGTAAATATTCTGCCATATTCTATTCACCGCCACTCTGGCCGTTAGCGGGTGTTCTGGATTTGTAAGCCATTGTGCCAGCCCATATCTGTTTTTAGGAAGGTCTTTTGGCATCGGTAAAATGCTTTCAGGAGTGTTTGGGAAAACGTCTTCACCTCTGGCATCATAGCTTCCGCGTTCCATAATAAAGCTTTGACGTGGTTCTGCCATTTCTTTCATGACCATGATTTCCTCAATATTTTCGGTGGAGTCGGCTAAGGTTTTTCGTTTAACTTGGATTTTGGCCAATTGTAGGGTGGCAGGTTCATAAACGACCCCGAAATAATATTGTCTAAGTATATCCTTTTCTTCCTTTGAGAGTGCTGTAGGAGCTTTATTGGCGATTACTGCCCATTTATTCGTTTTAGCAATCACTTTGATTTCGAAGGGGATCAATGCTCTTTTATAGATCAAAATGTCATCTACTAGACCATTTTTAAGACCATACCCTCGGCTCCAAGCTCCAATTTGAAGCGATGGTTGGTTTTTAAAGTTTTGAGGGTCAAACAGTATGTCTTTTGTCAATTCATCTGTTTCCGTTTTCATTTCCAATTCCTTGCCATCCAGAAATATACGGAGTCCCTTGGCCTTTGAGGAGCCGTCATAGGTCATGGATAAGTTGATCCATTTATTCTTTGGTATAATTATTTTGCTAGACTTTAGAATAGCATTGGAGGGAGCATTGTGAGCGATGTTTGCTTCCAAAATACCATCCTTCCGGATGTAAACATGGTATCCTCTAAAGTTGTAAAGGCGTTCTGAAATTCCTTTATGGAAAATGACACCTTCGGTGAATTCTGTAGGAATAAATGTATTTAAAGAGATGGTGAAAGCGTCTGATTTACCAAATATTCCTGCACCTCCGGTATTTAGCCAAGCATCTCCATTTAATTTTAAACCATTTCCGTTAGGGCTAGGTATAAAAATGGGCTGCTCTTTTGCCCCAGATTCTATGCTCATGAATCCCTTTTGATTCGCATTTAAAGCATTGTTAATATTTTTCTGGTCAAAGGTGTATTTGGCGGTTAGCCCACTTTCCGGAATGCTTTGATTTTTAAGACGCTTATAGCCTTCTTTCTCTATCCAGTTTTGGAAGTTTTTTTGTCCGCTATTAATGATTTTTTCAAGCTTCGCTTCTTCTGAAGTCAACTCCCCATTGATAAAGCTTATAATTTCTTCCTGCTTTTGGGTAGGAAGCAATAACGTGGGAGTGGGAAGTGCGTCGTCCCATGAGATTTGACCTGCTTCTTTTACATTATTGAAAAAGCTAAAAAGCTCAAAGTAATTTTTTTGAGAAAAAGGGTCATACTTGTGATCGTGACATTTGGCACAGCCTACGGAGAGCCCTAAGAAGGCATCTCCCAGCGTGTTTGTCCTGTCCATAACATACTCGGCTTTAAACTCTTCTTCTATAATACCTCCTTCCATGTTTTGCTGATGATTACGGTTAAAGGCCGTGGCTATTAGCATTTCTTTGCTTGGGTTGGGCATGAGGTCTCCTGCCAATTGCCAATGAATGAATTTATCGTAAGGCTGATTTTCGTTAAATGCTTTTATGACCCAGTCTCTATACGGCGACATATCTCGAAGCCTGTCTACAGTATACCCGTGGGTGTCTGCAAAACGGGCTATGTCTAGCCAGTCTGTGGCCATTCTTTCTCCATAATGAGGCGAATTAAGGAGCCTGTCTACTATTTTTTCAAAGGCTTCTGGGCTTTTATCGTTTTTAAAGTTTTCTATTTCTTTCAAGGTAGGAGGAAGACCTATCAAGTCAAAAGTGACTCTCCGGATTAAGGTTTCTTTGTCTGCCGGAGCAGATGGGGTGAGCTTCTTTTCTTCAATTTTGCTTAGAATAAAATTGTCAATCGGAGATTTAATCCATTCTTCGTTTTTGACTGAAGGTATCTTCGGCATTTCTGGTTTTACAAATGCCCAATGTTCTTTGTATTCTGCTCCTTCATCTATCCACCTAATGAGTACGGCTTTTTCATAATCAGAAAGTGAGAGATGAGATTCAGGTGAGGGCATAACCACATCAGGGTCTGTAGACGTAATTCTATGAAAAACTTCACTGCCATTTAAGCTTCCCGGGTCTATAGCCACCTTGCCAGGATTCTCGGGCAATTCGCCATAAGCTCCTACAGCCAAATCGAGCCTCAGTCCTGCTTTTTGTTTAGCCTTATCAGGTCCGTGGCAGGCAAAACACTTGTCAGACAAAATAGGCTTAACATGAATATTATAGTCTAATTCTTTCGGTAGCTCATCTAGGGCTTGCTCTAACTCTGGTGGCAACTCTGGTCCACAGGCTATTAATGTAAGTAATGCCAGTGCTTTGCCTGTGTGCTTTATATGCTGAATGAATCTTCCAGTCATTAATTAGAAGTATTTAAATAGGTGTTTTGAATTGGATAATAAAGGTAGCTTACTTTAAAAGAAAGCAATTTATCAAAAAAGACTTTGTAGTTAACAAATCCGACTTTTGTGTTATTTTTATCTTCGGATAGGGTAATGTATTTTTAGTATTTAAGAGGATATAGGACAATGAACGACTTTAAATTGCTAAATACGGGCAAGCTAGAATTAGATGAAAACTGGAATTACAAAAATGTAATAAGTCCATTTTACCGACTTTATTATATAAGTGATGGAGCAGCGGAAGTGACTTTTGATAATAAGGTAAGGACAATAAAGAAGGGCTATATGTACCTCATTCCCAGCTTTACACTTTCCAATTATAATTGCTTTTCTCATTTTACACAACATTATGTCCATATAGAAGAGGTCCTAAAGTCGCAAGCCTCCTTAAAGCAAAGAAATACACTGCTTTTCGAAGTCAAAGTAACGGAGCTGGATAAGGCATTACTTGAAAGGTTATTGTCAATTAATTCAAAAAAAGCCTTGACGAATTGGAATCCTAAGGTGGGTGTAGATTTGACACAGAGTAGTATTCAGGCAGCGTCTTTGGAGTCGGGGATTATGGAGACCAATGGTATTGTGCTTCAGTTGATGTCAAGGTTTGTACATATTGAGATCGGCTCTGAAAGAAAGGAGCTGGCCGGATTAAATAAGATGTCGGAAGTACTCCTTTATATACACGAGAATTATGATAAGGATTTAACTGTTAAAAAAATAGCGGGCATTGTGCATCATAATGAAGACTATTTTAGTCGACTTTTCTTGAAGTTCATAGGCGTTAGGCCTCTTGTTTATATCAATAGAGTCCGTATAGAAAGGGCTCAGCATTTGCTATTATTTTCAGATCTCAGCATCAATGAAATTGGGTACAAAGTAGGTTTTGAGAATAGAACCTATTTCTCTAAAGTTTTCAAAAAACTTTCTGGTAAATCTGCCACTACCTATAGATTAGAGGCCAATCAGGTGTAGGTTAAATGTTCGTAAGTGGGTTGAAATCAAGATTTTGTGATTTATTGGGATCCGTGTGTAGGGGTGATTTTCATCTTAGAATAGGTATTTCCCAAAATAATATCTGCAAATGCCAAATGGGCTGCAAGCCACCTAGGAAGGGTCATATAATTTTGCATTGTCTATCTGAGGATAGTTTTATAATAATGTTGTTTGTGCAAGAGATGCTATTTTGACGAGCAACGAATTGAATACTATTGAATAATGAAACCGACTTATTTAAAAGATATTAACGAAGAGAATTTTGATTTCACCCATGGTTCTAGATTGGTGTACGGCTGCTCTGGTCTTGGGGGAGTGTGGGGAGAAACCAACTATGAGGAGTCTGTAGATTGCTTATTATATGCTTTTGAAAACGGTATAAAATCGCTGGATACTTCGCCGTCTTATAATCAGTCTGAGACGGTTGTGGGAAAAGCTCTTAAGCAATGGAAGGGGGAAAGACCATTTATTTCTACCAAAGTGGGTAGATTAAAAAGTGAAAACGCTCATGACACTGTTGTAGATTATAGTGCCGCTAGAATGAGACAAAGTGTGGAAGAGAGCTTAGATACACTTGGTGTAGACTACGTGGATCTATTGTTTCTACATGAGCCCTATTTAGTGCCTTTAAATAAGATAGAGGAAATTCTGGATACATTGAAGGGCTTTGTGGCCGACGGCTATGTTCGTTCACTAGGCGTAGGAGGAAACCCGACAGATGGTTTCAGACCTTATATTACCAGCGATAATTTCCAAGCCGTCTCTGGCTTTTTAAAAGTGGATGCATGTAATCTAGATGGTTTTAAGAAGGATTTACCACATAATCATAAAGAAGGGGTTGCTTATTATGCGGCTTCTGCACTTCATTTTTCTCTTTTAGGAAATAAATACGATCAGTATGTTACAAATCCACCAAACGACGAGTGGATATCAGAACAGGATGTCCGGAACGCAGAAATAATTAAAGCCATCGCAGATAGAGAAGGCATGAAGATCTCCACCCTGGCTCAGCGTTTTTTGTTTTCTATGACAGAGGCCAATAGGGTGGTTATGGGTGCTAGAAAAATAGAGCAGATTACATCCACTATTTCAGATTGGCAGGCGGGCGTTTTGACAGAATCTCTTTTTGACGAAATTGTAGATGCCATAACGAATAGTTAAAAATTTAAGTCGTAAATCGGGTGAATTTCCAAAAGGGATTCACCCTTTTTTTTATGACTAAGGTTTGTTATACTGCCTGATTGGGTCTCCTATATCTTATGGTATACTCGCCTTTCCCTCTGATCTTTGAAGGGATAAGATCTCGCATTTTGTTGAACCAAATGAGTAAAATGTAGTACTATATTAGCTTTGGTGAATATGGAGTCTTAATGACTAGTACTATTTTATTAGATAAAACATAGGTTTAGCGGGCACCTGAGAATCAAGCGATTTTATCTTTCACAACGTATAATATTATGTGAAGTTAAAGAATATGTCTCTAGTGAAAGAGGCATATTCCTATGTTTTTGGTTTTTTATATACCCGATATAATACTTATCGAACATTTATTTTACTTTCGGTACTTATGCTTAATAAGTCCATGTTTTCTCATTTATATCTCTTCAAAGGGCATTTACACTTCTAATTTACATTAATTTCTAGTTTAAGTTCAATTGTACTCCGTTTGGTCTAAGGGTAATATAGTATTGTCTTATGCTTTTTCATTAATAGACTAATTCTGATAAATAATAGAATTTTGTAAAGTTGATTCTGGGCTAGGCCAAAGTCTTTCAGTTTCATCGGAGGTTTCATTGTTTTAAAATGGATGAACCGTAGGTAGAAGATAAATAGAATTAAAAAACAACCAAACTATTCTTAATTATGAGAAGAAAATTACATGAATTTCGAAAGCTCTGGATGAAGGCTGTTCCAATGACTGCTTTTGTTCTGAGTTTATTTATTGGGCAATCTTTTGGACAGTCTAGACAAGTTACCGGAAAAGTTGTTTCAGGAGCCGATAAGTCTGGTTTGCCAAGTGCAAGTGTGCTACAAAGCGGCACTAGTAATGGGGTTATGACAGACCTCGATGGGAATTTTAAGATTAACGTTAGTGGAGCGGATTCTAAATTAATATTCAGTTATATCGGCTTTATAGACCAAGAGGTGGTGGTGGGTAACCAGTCGATCATTAATATAACATTGGCAGAGGATGCCAATGCACTTAGTGAAGTAGTGGTTATAGGATACGGAAGCCAGAAGAAAAGCGACATGACTGGTTCTGTGAGCTCAGTAAACGCAGAAGAACTGGGCAAGTTTGCCACTTCAAATGCGGCAGGAACGCTTCAAGGTAGAATGGCGGGCGTGAGAGTATCTCCACAGGGAGGTTCACCAGATTCACCTATGAAAATCACAATTAGAGGTTCAGGTACACTATCGGATGCTAGTCCTTTATATGTTATAGATGGTATGCTTACTAGTGGAATGGGTTCTTTAAATCCACAAGACATAGAAAGTGTTTCAGTACTTAAAGATGCTTCTGCCACAGCCATTTATGGTTCTAGAGCGGCTAATGGCGTTATCATTGTAACCACTAAAAAAGGAAGAAGTGGCGATATGACTGTTAATTTTAATGCAAGTACAGGAATTCAAAAAGCAGCTAATTTGATAGATTGGGCAAATGCACGTCAATATGCAGATATAGTGAACAGAGCGAGAGATAATGACGGCAATCCAAGATTCCCTTCAAACGATGCTCAGTTTAATCCAAATGTAGATTCAGATATTCAACGTGAAAGTTTGAGAAATGCACCAATTTCCAATATTGGATTAAGTATGGGTGGTGGTTCTAAAAATACAACTATGAATTTCTCTATGAATCACATGGAACAAGTAGGTATTGTGAAAGAGTCTGATTTCTCACGAACAAACATCAGGGTTAATTCAAGTTATACAAAAGGTAGATTCAAATTACAGCAGACCTTAGGCGTAAACCGTTCGGTGAATAATCCTAATAATTATTTTAGCCGCGAAAGAGACCAAATTCCTACCGTGCCTATTTATGATGAGAACGGAGCGTTTACTGGAACAAACGTACCAGCAGGACAAACTATAAGTTTAGGTAATTATTCAGGAGTGGGTAATTTGATTAACTCTTTAGGCTTAGCCACTATTGAAGATAGAACAGTAACCAGCAATGGCTTACTTGGAAACGTAGATGCTACTTTGGAAATACTGAAAGGTCTTAAGTATAGGTTTAATGTGGGTGTGGATATGTCTAACTCAAATAATTACACTTTTACGCCGAAATACAAGCATAATGATACCCCAATGGGTAATAAGCCTTTTGCAGAATTAAATGAAAGTAATTCTAACTTTTTGTCCTATCTAACCGAGCATACTTTGAACTACTTTAAAACATTAGGCAAGACACAAGTAGATGTTTTAGGGGGGTATTCTTCCCAAGTAGGAAAAGGTCGCTCATTAGGTATAGTCGCAAGAAACTTCCCTAGTAACGACATAAGGGTGGCTTCTGCTGCTTCTGATAGAGCTCAAGCTCCTTCAAATGCTTATGAAACTGGTTTGTTGTCTTATTTTGGACGTGCCAATGTAACTATTGATGGTAAATACCTTCTTACGGCTACTTTAAGAAGAGATGGTTCTTCCTTGTTTAGAGAAGATTTAAGATGGGGTACCTTCCCATCAGCAGCTGTAGGTTGGAATATTAGTAATGAGTCTTTTATGCAAAACGTAACCGCTATAACGAATCTTAAATTGAGAGCAAGTTATGGTGAGATTGGTTCTAATAACGTCAATGCTTACGCTATCGACCCTGAATTAAATCTGAACTCTGACTATATCATTGGAGCGGGACAGACAAGATACCAAGGGTATTCTATTACTAAAGGAGTGAATCCTAATATTACTTGGGAGACAACGAAAACCACTGATATTGGAGTAGAATTTAATATGCTTCAAAATAAGCTTCAGTTTACGATGGATTATTTCAATAAAAACTCTGAAGATGTTTTAGTCGCTCTTTCTTTACCTCTTTATACTGGTTTTGGAAATGCGGTACCTTTCAATACCGCGAGTATAAAAAATAACGGTTTTGAATTTCAAGCCAACTATTACGACAACTTCGGTAAAAGCTTCAAATACTCTGTAAGTGCCAATTTTACGACCCTTCAAAACGAAGTGACTGCTTTAGGTAGAGCTACGCCAATTATTCAAGGTCAGTTTACTTCAAACGGGCTTAAGTCTACTAAAACAGACGTAGGTCATCCAATCGGAGCGTTTTATGGTTTCGTAACAGACGGTATTTATCAGTCAGATGAGGAAGCCTTAGCGGCTAAGGATTTTAACAAACCACAGGCTGGAGATTTAAAGTTTAAAGATCTCAACGGCGATGGTAAAATAGACAACAGTGACCAGACATACATTGGTAATCCTGCACCTGGAATCATCTATGGTTTGAATTTCAGTGGAGAATACAAGAGTTTCGATATGACATTCTTGTTTGATGGTGTTGCTGGTAACGAAATATTGAACGGAACAAGATATAGAGGGTATTTTGATACAGAAGGTAATTATTTGGCCGATGCCTTGAACGGATGGACGCCTTCAAATACCAACACGGATGTGCCAAGAAATACGCAAACAGACCCAGGTTATAATAGAAGATTCTCTGATTTTTACTTAGAAGATGGTTCTTTCTTTAGACTTAAAAACGTACAGGTAGGTTATAGCATTTCTAACGATATGTTAACCAAAATAGGAATGACTAGTGCCAGGATTTATGTCAGTAGCCAAAACCTATTAACGCTTTCAAAGTATACGGGATATTATCCTGAGGTAGGAAGTAATACGAGAAGTAATCCAAGATTATTTAATGAGGGTGTGGATGAAGGAGCATATCCTATGCCAAAGAATTATCAAATAGGATTACAAGTGAATTTTTAAAAGAGACTTAAAGAAATAAGATTATGAAAATAAATTGGAAAATAACATCAGCATTATTTATGCTGCTCAGCACGGGAGTTTTCTATTCTTGTAATGAAGATATATTAGAACAGAATAATCCGAATGCCATCACTCCCAAGTCTTTTTGGAAGACCGCGGATGATGCCACAAAGGGTATATTAGGAGCTTACAGCCCTTTTACACACATCTGGAATTATTCAAGGTTTGAGATTTTTGTTTCGGATTATCGCGATGATGTGGTGAATGCTTACGGTACTTCAGAAAGGACAGCAGTAGGAGCATTTAATGGTATTTCTACCAGTAATGGTACATTTTGGGTTTGGAGTACGCATTATCAGGCTATCACACGAGCTAATGAGGTCATTTTTAATGTGCCAAATATTGAAATGGATCAGGCTATGAAGGACGCCATAGTTGGCGAAGCCCATTTCTTAAGAGGATATCATTATTTTCAGTTGGTGAATAACTGGAGAAATGTTCCTTTGATTTTGAAGCCTTTTTCTGAAATAGCAGACCCGGAAGCTATTGCTCAAGCGGCTCCAGAAGAAACTTGGAAACAGGTTATAGCTGATTTTAAAGCTGCTCAAGGCTTGTTGCCGAAAGATTGGGATTCTGCCAATTTGGGAAGAGCCACTTGGGGTGCAGCCACTTCTTTCTTGGGTAAGGCATATCTTTACCAATCAGATTATGCCAATGCAAAAACGGAACTGAAAAAAGTAATTGATAGTGGTAAATATAAGTTGACAGCCGATTATGGCGATAACTTTTCAGAAGATACCGAGAATAACGCGGAGTCCATTTTCGAGATTCAGTTTATTGCTGATGGAAATCAGGGCTGGGGTGGAGATGCTGCTGGAACAGGTAAAGGGGCGGCTTTTCATCCAGACTTATCGCCAGCCGGTTTCACAGGTCAAGATGGCATGCAGATAAACAAATGGACTTTAGACCTTTTCTTAGATGAGAAAACGGTAGATGGTCAAATTGACCCACGTGCATTTGAAACTTTATTTTGGGATACCAATGAAACAACGACTTATAAAGGTAGGACCTTGAAATCTAGCACCTATTTAGGAAAATCTTACAAAGATGTTTATAGCGATGGTAGAAAAACCATTTACGCTAGCAAGCATCTGGACGTGAAACAAGGTTTTACAGGTTCTCAATCGGAAGGTTGGCACCAGTCGGGAAATAATTTACGATTAATGCGATATGCCGATGTACTATTAATGTACGCCGAGGCAGAAATAGGAGGCTGGAAAGGCGGAGCAGCTACTCAGGCAGCTGTAGATGCCGTGAATCAAGTCAGAGCTCGTGTTAATATGCCACCATTGGGATTGTCAATGACGATGAAGGATATAGAAGATGAGCGTGTAAAAGAGCTTTCGTTAGAAAGAACAAGATATCACGATTTATTAAGATGGGGTTTAATAGAAGAAAGACTGGTGAAACATCCAGAACTTAAATCATCTAGCAGTGGTACTGGTGCTTATCAGCCGGGAAGAGAATACATTGACATTCCTCAAAACGAAATTGATGCCAATCCTAATTTTAAACATAATCCTGGATACAACTAAATCTGTACATATAATCTAAGCAAAGCCGTCTCATTTATTTGAGACGGCTTTTTTTTTGCGATACCTCGCTCCCCCAATTTAGGTCTGATTTCCAATTACAATATAGGATAGGATAAAATTCAAAGGTGCTTATATCACGCTAACAGGTTTAGAGCGGGTAAGTGCAGGACTGTGTTTTTCTAATTCTTTGGTAGATAGCGTTATGGTTTGAAATCTAAAGCCAGTTTTACGCCAAAAGCAGGTAGAATCTTACCTCATACAACTTTAAAAGACCTTATGATGGATATTCCGATAAAGAATATTCGGGTTTTATATTTCTGAAAATCAAGTAGATATAAGGCGTTTTGAAAAAAAAGATATTTTAGACTAAGGGTTTTTTAGAAGAATTTAGTCTTGGTAGTTATAGGGTTAGATTTTATGATTATTCGAATTTATTTTATGATTATAATTTTAAGGTTTATTTAATGGAACAAGCACAAAATAATAGGTTTTCAGAGCGTGAGCCAAAATCGAAGCTTTATGTAAATAAGGATTGTAAGGTTTTGTCTGATTCTGAAAACCAAAATGCGACTTCTTTAGATGATGAATTGTTTATTAAAGAGGCCTTCAAGATTAGCCCTGAAAAAGGTTGTGAGTTGCTATTTCGTCGATACCACATCGCACTATGCAGTCATGCAGTGCGGTATGTTTATTCTAAAGAAATAGCCGAGGATATTGTCAGCAATGTGTTCTGTAAATTCTGGAAAAATCAATCTTACCTAACCATTAGCTCTTCTTACCGGTTTTATATTTTTCGATCTGTAAGAAATGAGGCCTTTTCTTATTTAAAGTCTGAATTTAAAGATTTTACCAGCTTAGATGATTCTATATACACCAAAGGTTCTGACAGTCTCCGTCCAGATAATATCACGCAATATGATGAATCATTTAACCGAGTAAAAGAACTGGTAGACGCTTTGCCACCGCAGTGTAAAAAGGTGTTTTTGATGAGCAGATTCGAAGGGAAAAAAGCTCCAGAAATTGCTCAAGAAATGGGGCTTTCTATTAAAACCATCGAAACGCATTTAACCAAGGGTTTAAGTACCATAAAAAAGGGATTGAAGGATTACCTGAGTTTTTCATTGAGTTTGCTTTTAATATTATTAAAGTAAAACATCCACTTAGAACATGAATATAGAAATATCAAAAGAATTAATATTTGATAATTTTGCCAATAAGACGACCCCTTTGCAGCGAAAACAGATTGATACGTGGTTACAATCGATATCAAACGAGGAACAATATTATAAATGGCTAGAGGATTGGGAAAACCAGAATCTGGAATATTCTCCTGACAGCGAAGCTTTAATTAAGCGTTACACAGATTTTTTTAGTAATAATGCTGGTCCACTTGAGGTGGAACAACCCAAACATAAATGGCGATTTAAACTGCAAACTAAACATGTAGTTCGTTGGTCAGCTGCTGCTTCCATCTTTTTTCTTTTGGGAATTGCTTTTTGGCAATATCAAGACAATATCTACTACAAATCTTACCAAACCACATTTGGGGAAGTAAAGTCATTTATTCTTAGGGACGGCACACAGATTACCCTCAATGCAAATTCTCAATTGAGCGTGCCTCGGTTTGGATTTGGGGAGTCAACCCGTAGGGTATCTTTAAATGGTGAGGCTGCTTTTTCTGTCACACATACGCCAAGTAATCAGAAGTTTATTGTAAAAACCAATAAGGGCTTTGAAGTCGTGGTTTTGGGAACAGAGTTTTCGGTTTTTTCTCGTTCTAGAGGAGCTAATGTGGTGTTGAAAAAAGGTAAAGTTTTGGTCAACTATAACGAAGGCAAAACCCACAAACAGATCGTCATGAAGCCAGGGGAGCTGGTTTCTTTTAATAAACAAAATCAGGCTTTGGTTAAAAAAGTAACGCAAACAAATCATTTGTCTTTATGGAAAGAAAAGCGATTTGTTTTTGAAGAAACAATGCTTTCGGATGTAGCTCAAATGTTGGAAGAAACTTACGGATTGAAAGTGACAATTGAAAGTCCTGAGCTTGCCCATAGAAAGTTAATGGGCTCATTTAGAGCGGAAAACGTAGACGAGCTTTTAGTGACAATTTCGGAACTCCTAGATTTAAATGTGGTGCGACAAGAAGATAAAGTACACCTTTCAGAAAAATAATATTCAACTTAATAAACCTATAAACAATGACAAAAAATCTAAAAAATGCCTCTAGTTTGGGGTTTTTAGTACTCCTGCTATTTGCAGGATTCCCGGGTCGCTCGCAAATGATTGCTATGACGAGCCAAATCTTAAACACGGAAGTGCCGAATCAATCCACCAAGCGTAAGCTGGGCGAAGTTCTTAATGAGCTTAAGTCTCATTACAACGCTGATATTTTGTTTGAAGCCAAAACGGTAGAAGGAATATCAATTACTAATAAATCGATTAATAAAGGCTTAAGTCTAGAACAAAATCTGGACATTTTATTAATTCCTTTTGGTTTAAAATACAAAAAAATCAATCGAACGTCGTACACCATATTTGTAAGTAAGGATAATAAAGTTGGACTAAATTCTATAGAAAAACTTAAGGAGCTAGGCTTCCTTAACGCTTCATTGGTGTCTTTTGACAAAATGAGTAGGGTTAGAGAGATGGATAGAATTGACCTTATTAACGCTGAGATTAGTGTTAAAGGAAAAGTAACTGAAACGGGAAGCAAAGAAGGAATACCTGGAGTTAGTGTGGTCGTGAAAGGGACTACTAACGGTACCATAACCGATGAGAATGGAGAATTCAAAATTTCGGTGCAAAATGAAAAATCTAAACTGGTTTTTAGTTTTGTGGGTTATGAGCCACAAGAAGTGGAAGTGGGTAATCGCACTCGAATCGATATTATTCTTTCGACAGATACAAAGACGCTAAACGAAATTGTGGTGGTAGGTTATGGCACGCAACGCCTAAAAGATGTAACGGGTTCGGTGGCAACAATAAACCAAAGTACCATTAAGGATTTGCCAGTGTCTTCGGTTGATCAAAAAATGATTGGACAAGTTGCTGGGGTGCAAATTCAGCAATTGTCTGGAGCTCCTGGAGCAGGTACCTCTATTCGTATTCGTGGAAGTGGGTCATTGGGTGCAGGTAATGAGCCTTTATATGTTGTAGATGGAATGCCTTATTCGGCAGGTTTAAATCAAGACTTTAACCCACTTTTATTAATAGATCCTAATGATATTGAATCTATATCGATCTTAAAAGACGCCTCTTCTACCGCCATTTATGGCTCGCGTGGTGCAAATGGTGTCATTATGATTACAACCAAAAAAGGACAATTCAATCAGTTGAAAGTAACGGTATCGTCTATGGTAGGTGTACAGCAAGTTCCGCAGAAAGGGAGACCTAATCTGATGAACCAGCAGGAGTTTGTTGATTTGCAACGAAATAAAATTGATATAGCAGTTCTTAGAGCAGAAAACAGAGCCACTACACTCAACGACTATCCTGTGGAATACCGAAATCCTGAAAATTTGGTTGGAGATGGTACAGACTGGTACGATTTATTGCTGCAATCGGCAGCTATACAAGAGCATACCGTAAATATGCAAAAAGGGAATGAAGATTCTCGTTTAAACTTTAGCTTCGGTTATTTTAACCAAGAGGGTGTATTGAAATACACGGGAGTGGAAAGATACAATGCAAAACTAGGTATGGAGTCAAACATCAGCAACAACCTTACCATAGGTGTTTCTTTGCAACCCACTTTTATCAATCAAACACGTACCAGCACAAATTCAAACCGTGAAGATGTGATTGGTGTGGCCAACTGGGCCAATCCAGTTGTTTCTCCTTACGACAGTGATGGCAACCTGGTTCCTTATTTGGTTTCTCCGCAAAGCAAATACCACTCTTCCTGGAGTTTCGCCAATCCGCTTTTTGTATTACGAGAAACTTCTCAAAACCAAAACCAATTCCAAAATCTAGGTTCTGCATTTATGGAATGGACTGTTTTACCAAATTTAAAAGCAAAAACTGCTCTGAATACCATCTGGAGTACCTCCAAGTTTGATCAATACGTGCCGAGTACCGTGGGGCGATCTAATGTTAAGCCTTTGCCAGGCACAGGTAGAGCTTCTGAGGTCAATTCGAATAATTTTAATTGGTTGATCGAGAATACGCTTACTTATGATAAAACATTTGGAAAACATAGAATCAATGTATTAGGCGGATATTCAACCCAAAAGAGTGTTTCGAATTCCACCAGCTTAGTAGCGAGTCCTTTTTCAAATGACTTGATAGAAACTATAAATGCAGCTCAAGCCATTACCAGTTGGAACCAAAATGTAGAAGCATGGAGTATTATTTCCTATTTAGGAAGAATAAATTATGGGTTTAACGAAAAGTATCTTTTAACCGGAACTTTCCGTACTGATGGCTCTTCTCGATTTGGAATTAAAAACAGATATGCCAATTTCCCATCTGTGGCTGGAGCTTGGAGAGTGTCGGAAGAGGATTTTATGAAAAACAGTAAGGTTATCAGTGACTTAAAACTAAGAGCGAGTTATGGTATTAGTGGAAATAATAACATTGGAAATTATTCTCATTTAGCTTCTATTAGTCCGGGCACTTATGTTTTTGGAACCAATCAAGTTTCTGCATCTTTTGTGGGTTTGTCAAATCCATATCTTACTTGGGAAGAGTCCAATCAATTTGACGCCGGTTTAGATGTTGAACTTTTCAATAATAGGTTATCAGTGGTTTTAGATTTCTATAACCGTGTGAGTAAAAATATGCTACTTAATGATATTATCCCTGGTATTACAGGTTTCAACTCGCAAGTTGTCAACAAGGGAAATGTTAGAAATAGAGGTATCGAAATATCGCTTGGAGGCACGCCTGTTTCAGGGGCGTTGAACTGGGATACCAACCTGAACTTTGCATTTAACCGTAACATGGTACTTTCCTTAAATGAAAATGGAGATAGGGTTTTATCTGGAAATAATGACAACAATCCAACGCACGTAACGGTGGTAGGAAAGCCCATCGGGCAATTTTTTGGATTTATTTCTGAAGGTGTTTATACCGCAGAAGATATGGCCAATCCAGAACTCATAAAAACCACCCAAGTGTATGAAGGAAACTCCAAATACAAGGATGTAAACGGTGACGGAACTATCAATGACTTTTTGGATTATACCCTAATCGGTAACCCTCATCCTAAGTTTATTTTTGGCTTTTCAAACAACTTCTCCTACAAAAAACTTAGTCTAGGAATAATCATGAACGGTATGTATGGTGGTCAAGTAATGAATGGTTTACGTCAGACAACAGACAACCTACAAGGCTTTTTTAATGTAAACAAAGAGTTTGCAAACAGATGGAAAAGCACAGAAGAGCCAGGTGATGGAACATTATATGGTGTACCTAAGTTAACTCCGAGCTGGGGTCACCGTGTAAACAGCAGATGGGTGGAAGATGCGTCTTTCTTAAGAATTTCTAATATTTCTTTGGGCTATACACTTCCAGACAAGTTTGTTAAAAAGACCAACATCGTTAATAATTGTCGTTTTTACTTAACCGTTAGAAATGCGGCGATGTTTACAAAATACCAAGGAGCCAATCCAGAAGCACAGTCAAGAAATATTGACAATACGCTTTCACCAGGATTTGACATGTCGTCTTATCCACTTTCTAGAACTTCCTCAATTGGTGTTAATCTAACTTTTTAAACTCTACTATTATGAAAAATATCGTATATGCTTTTGTTGTTTTATTGTTATCGGGTTGTTCAAGTAGTTTTTTAGAGATTTATCCAAAAGCTACGTTGAATGAGGGGAACTTCTATCAATCTGAGGTGGAATATGTGCTGTTGGCGAATGGCTGCTATGTGCCCATGCGTGATTATGAAAAGACGAACCACTGGGTTTTGGCTGAATTAATTTCCGATAATGCCAGCTTTCAGAATAATGTTAGAACGGGTGAAGCCACCAGAGGGGTGATAGACCAGTTTATTTTAGTGGGGGATAATATTGCTTATTCTACATTTTGGAATTTTTCGTATAACGGTATTACAAGATCTAATAAGCTGTTGAGCGAATTAGATAGAGAAGGTGTGAATTGGTCCAAATTGTCTATAAAAGACCGTTGTAGGGCTGAAGCCTTATTCTTAAGGTCGCTTTATTATTTCAACCTTGTACGCCAGTTTGGTGGTGTTCCTTTAGTGTTGGAACCTATTTCTTCGCAAGATGCAGTTGCCGTAAAACGCTCTACTGAGGCTCAAGTTTATGAAAGCATTATTAATGACTTGAAAGAAGCCGCCATACTGTTTTCTAATGCCAAAGACGTTGAAGAAGTTGGTCGTGCCAACGAAATGAGTGCATTGGCTTTGTTAGGCAAAGTATATTTAACAACAGGTAAATACACCGAAGCGGAACAAACTTTAAAATCTGTGATTTCTTCTGGTAAATATACACTTTTAGCAAACTATGCCGATGTTTTTAATCCTTCTAAAAAGGATTTTCAAGAAACTATTTTTTCTATTCAGTATTCAGAAAACAGTGTAGAGTTATCCAACAGATTTATTTTTTGGTTTGCTCCTCATACATCAGGCGGTGCGGTTACTGGGCGTCCGAATGTAAATATTGTAGGTGCAGGATGGAATCAACCCACTCAAGACCTCATTGATGCCTTTGAACCTGGCGATAAACGTAAAGGTGTTTCAATAGGTTATTGGAATGGCTTAGATTGGGATAATCAAGTGCGTCAAATTCCTTACTGTGCAAAATATAAAGCACCAATTTCTGCACCAGACGACCGCAGTGGAGATAATCTTCCAATACTACGTTATTCTGATGTCTTGTTGATGTATGCCGAAGCTTTGAATGAAATCGGTAAATCTAGCGAAGCTATTTCTTATATAGAGCAAGTTAGAAACAGGGCCGGTTTGACTAATTCTTTAGGAGGATTGTCTAAAGAGGCTATTAAAAGTGTGATTGCAAAAGAGCGTCAAGTAGAGTTTTGCTTTGAAAACCAGAGATGGTATGATCTCAAAAGAACTGGAAAAGCGGTAGAAGTTATGACGGCACACGGTATTCGTGAAAAAGCTAAAAAGACATTTCTCTATCCAGAATCTTACGCTTTGAGCTCAAACAAATTATTAGCTCCAATTCCAGTAAATGAGGTTTCTATTAATAAGTTACAGCAAAACCCTGGTTATTAATACATGAGAATAATAAGAATATCGTTTTTGATACTAATGTGCATTAGCGGTCAAGAACTACTTGCTCAAAAGGACACGAAACCCAATGTGTTATACATTCTTGTGGACCAATGGCGGGCTCAAGCGACGGGCTATGCCGGGGATAAAAATGTTTATAGCCCTAATCTAGACCGATTAGCTTCTGAAAGTCTAAATCTGAAAAATGCCGTTTCTGGAACACCTGTTTGTACGCCGCATCGAGCATCTTTAATGACGGGACAATACCCGCTAACTAATGGTGTATTTATGAATGATGTACTGCTGGATACCAATGCCACCACGATAGCCAAAGTGTATAAAAATCAAGGGTATAACACGGGTTTTGTGGGAAAATGGCACTTAGATGGCCACGGTAGAAACACCTATATTCCGCCTACTCGTCAGCAGGGGTTTGCCTATTGGAAAACCCTAGAATGTACGCACGATTATAACAATTCGGCTTATTATGCGGGAGATTCAAACAAAAAACTGTTTTGGAAAGGTTATGATGTCATAGCTCAAACAGAAGATGCCTGTAACTATCTCACAGAACAGGCCAAGGAAGAAGAGCCGTTTTTGATGTTTATTTCTATCGGTAGTCCGCATGATCCTTATCAGACTGCCCCAGAAAAATATCGACAAATGTTTGCGGACAAAGACATCGTTATTAATGAAAATGTGCCGCTAGAAAAGCGAGAAAAAGTTAAAAATGACCTACGTGGGTATTATGCTCACATAGCTGCTATTGACGATTGTATTGGTAAAATGTGGCAAACCATTAAAGACTTAGGTATCGATGACAATACGATTATCGTTTTTTCGGCAGATCATGGTGACTTGCTTGGGGCTCATGGTTCGTGGAATAAACAGCAACCTTATGAGGAAAGTATTCGTGTGCCATTCCTGATTCATTATCCAAAATTATTTGGCAAATCAGGCAAAACGTCACCTGCATTGATCAATTCGCCTGATATTATGCCTACGCTTCTAGGTTTGAGTGGAATACCAATTCCAAATACAGTGGAAGGCATTGATTTTTCGAAAGTTTTGACGGGTGAGAAAAAAGATAAAGTGAAACAAACCCTTATTTCATGTGCTCAACCTTTTGGGCAGTGGCATAGGAAAATTGGAGGAAAGGAGTTTCGCGGAATCGTAACGCAGCAGTACACATATACCAGAGATTTAGATGGTCCTTGGTTACTCTTTGATAACGAAAAGGATCCTTTTCAACTCAATAATTTGATTGATAACCCCAATTATACAAAACTACAAAAAACGCTTGATGGTGATTTGAACAAAGAATTGGTCAAGAGAAAAGATGCGTTTCTGCCAGGTATGGAGTATGTTAAAAAGTGGAATTATTTGGTAGATGAAACAGAAACGGTGCCTTACAGAAATGTCAATTATGAAGGTAAACCCATAGTTGAGTAAAAACATTCCTCAATTAATTTTTTAATAATAAAGGTCTTTGGAGAAAAAGGTAAACAAAACCATATCTTTTTTTCTAGAGGCTTTTTTTGTAAAAGCACAGTGACTATCACTGGAGTAGTAGGTATATAGTGAAGCATTGGTTGTCAATTAATGTGGTATCAAATTTCCGTTGATGTAGTCAAGGAAATGTCGTCCCGCCACATGACTATGGAATGTTTGGAACATTTCAGAAATCCAAACGATAATAACACTAATTTTATCGCCGAACCGACGGACTTTCCGTCTAGACTCAAATATTTATTTATTTAATTCGAAAATTGTTTTTGATGAGAAATAAAGTTTTGAACCACTTATATGGATTCAAAAATATTTAGTCTAATATTGATGTAAAATCCATAAAATCAACTTCTTAGTTAAGCATGCTGTTCTGTGTTCACGCCTCTGTACGGTATGAATATCATATTGGTTTGAATCACTAAAAGTCTTCTAATTGGTTTAAGCTCTAAATCTATTTTGAAAATATATTGAATTGTATGTGAGGTAAAACAGGAAAAGTTTGTCTTAGAATTAGTCAAAAATAATTAGGAATAATGCTATCAAAAAAGCGAGATAAAATAAGCTTCAATCATGAAATATTGGATCTCTCTGAAAATGTAGAGGAAACCAAGGTTATTTCAGACGAATATTTTATAGAACGAAGTTTTTTGGAATCGCCTCAAAAGGGGTTTGACTTACTTTTTAAGAAGTATTATACCAATTTATGCAACCACACCGTAAGGTTTGTGTATTCCAAAGAGGCTGCTGAAGATATAGTTGCAGAAGTTTTTGCAAATTTTTGGCAAAATAGTGTCTATAAAAACATCTCCACATCTTACCGTTCCTATTTGTATTCATCGATTAGATTTCGTGCATATAACACTATAAAATTCGAAATTAATCGTAAATCAAATTTTAAAGACAACTTACACTCCGAGGACTCATTGGTTCTTCAACCGGACGAAATTCTTCATTTTGATGAGTTAACAAAGAAATTAGATTTCGCAATTCAAAATCTTCCTCAACAAGCAAGAAAAGCATTTCAATTAAACAGACTTGAAGGGAAAAAGTATGCCGAGGTAGCGGCGGAGTTGCAGATTACTTTAAGTGCCGTGGAGAAGTTGATAAGCCGAGCATTATCAACAATTCGAAAAGAGCTCAGATCCGAATGGCTTCTCAGTGCTACTTTGTTTTTCATTTTAAGCTAAAAACTATACATAACTTCAAAAAAAGATGAACTCATCTCAAGCAAAAAAAATACTATTCGACTACTTTGATGGGAAGCATTCTACTATTCAATATAAAATGATAGAAGAATGGCTAAAGGATAACGGAAACAAGGAACTATACTATCAGTTTCTAAATCAATGGGAATCTGAACATCCTCAATATACATTCAATCCAGAAAATGGTAGAGTTAGAATAAAGGAAAAAATAGCATCTTCAAATGTTACGAAGGGAAGTGTAGTTGTCAAGCAAAAAAAGTGGAGAATTAGTGTTAATTATTACTGGTTTTCCGCGGCTTCTATTGTGTTTATTTTAAGCCTGATAGGTTTTAACTATTTACCAAAAAACAATAATAATTCGTACGATAAACTGGTGAAGCAGACTAAAATGGTGGCAGGGGAAACTTATGAAAAAATTAATTTATCCCAAGAGCCTTTACTGGTGAGCTTACCAGATAATAGTACTGTTTTGCTCCAACCCAATGGTAAAATTAGCTATTCGCCAAAAGAATATAATTTGATTAAAAGAGAAGTGATTCTTTCGGGAGAAGCCTTTTTTGAAGTTCAGAAAAATGCAAATGTACCTTTCGTTGTCTATTCTAATGAAATGATTACAAAAGTATTAGGTACAAGTTTTACCATAATAGCACAGCCAAAATCAGAAGAGACACAGGTGATTGTAAAAACGGGAAAAGTGGCTGTTTTTA
Organism: Arcticibacterium sp.; assembly: GCF_055134445.1. NCBI lineage: Bacteria > Pseudomonadati > Bacteroidota > Cytophagia > Cytophagales > Leadbetterellaceae > Arcticibacterium > Arcticibacterium sp. The sequence continues at coordinate 408 of NZ_JBSRVI010000037.1, read as the reverse complement.
TGCAAAATGATGTTGATAAAGAAGAAAAGTTAAATGGAAATAATTTAACAGGTATGGTTTTAAGTGCCAATGAAAAAGTTTCCATAAATCGAAATGACTATAAAATTGGACAACCATTAAAAGTTGAGCCTTCAGAACTTTTAATGCCAATTCAAAAGCTCGGTTTTGATTTTGATGACAAACCAGCACCCGAGATTTTCAATATTTTAGAAAACGCATATAATGTGCAGATCATCTACGATAAAGAAAAGCTTTCACACTGCAAGCTCACTGCCTATTTATCGGACGAGCCATTGCTTGAAAAAATAAAGTTGATTTGCCTAGCACTAGAATCCACTTATGAAAAAGTGGACAATCAAATTATCATAAAATCAAACGGATGTAAATAAACAAAAGAGCAAGCAGCAC
>NZ_JBSRVI010000036.1:0-24924 GCF_055134445.1 Arcticibacterium sp. | reverse complement strand
CAATGTCAAACTACCAGTTAAGCGTATCTGGAAAAACAGATAAAGTCAATTATTTTTTCTCTGGAGCATATACAGGTTCAAAATCACCTGTCAAAGGGGATAACTTTTCTAGATTATCCAGCAGATTAAATTTGGGAGTACAAGCTACGGATTGGTTAAAAATTGGAGTTAATTCAGGATTTTCTTCAAGGGATAATTCTGGTGTAAGGGCTTCTTTAGAAAGTACCTCATACATGAGCCCTTATGCAAGTTTGTTTTTAGAAGATGGTGTATCTCCTAATCCTCTTCCTCAGAATTGGGGTTTGGTGTCCAATCCTCTCTTGGGAACAATTTTGAATGACAGCAAGGCTATCACAAACATTCTATTTTCTAATGCCTATGCTGATTTAAGTATTTGGAAAGGTTTATCATATAAAATGAATGTAGGATACACCCGAACAGACTCTAAAACATTTGGATTCAGCCCTTCTTATATACCTTTAAATAGACTAGGTTCTGGTTCAAAACAGCACGGAGAAAGTCAAAATTTCACACTAGAGAATATTGTTAAGTACAAACAAAAAATAGCTGAAAATCATAGTCTTGATTTGACTTTATTGTACGGAGTCTACCAGCTAACTAGCCAGTCCTCATTTTTGTCGAGCCGAAATATTTTTAATGATGCTTTAGGGTATAATGCATTGGAAATCGGAGAAGGGTTTGTTATTGACGCAAGTGCTTCACAAAATAGGCAGATTTCAAATATGGCTAGGCTTGGGTATAATATAGCAAGCAAGTATTTTTTCACCTTAAGCATGCGTAGAGATGGTTATTCGGCCTTTGGTGAGGGTAAAAAATATGGTACTTTCCCTGCTGCAGCTTTCAGTTGGAATATCAGTGATGAACCTTTTTTTAAAAATATAGGACAAATTGATTTCCTTAAACTTCGAGCTTCATGGGGTAGAAATGGAAACAGAGGGGTGAGAGAGTATTCTTCTTTAAGTCAAGTAGGACAAAATAACTATGTTTTTGGAGATGGTTCAGCAGCATCTATAGGGCTGAGCACCACAACGCTAGCTAACCCAAATCTAGGATGGGAAACTACAGAAAGTTTTAACTTTGGGGTTGATGTAGAAGCTTTTTCAGAAAGAGTAAATGCTTCTCTTAATTTCTATTCATCTAATACATTTGATTTACTTCTGAATCAAACTATACCTAATACCAACGGTTTTGAGAACTTCTTGAGAAATATAGGTGAAACAAAAAACACAGGTTTTGAGCTTGATTTAAAGACGCTGAATATTCGAAGAGGCAATTTTACTTGGAACACTAATTTAGCTTTTTCAATGAATCGAAATAAGATTCTTAAATTGACAGGAAGAGACATTGATTTAGATGGGATTGAGGATGATGATATTGCCAGTGGATGGTTCATTGGCTATCCTTTAGGTTCTAACTTTGATTACGTATTTGATGGGATTTTCAAAGAAGGAGACGAACTGGCTTTAATCCCTGGGGCTCAAATTGGAGACATAAAATTTAAAGACATTAGTGGGCCTAACGGTGAGCCAGATGGTAAAATTACACCGCTAGATAGAATGGTAATTAGTGACAATCAGGCTAAATTTAATATGGGTATTACCAATATATTTAGTTACAAAAACTTTAGTCTTTCTGTGGCTTTAAATATTAGAGAGGGGGGATATAGTTCTAACTCACTTATTAATCCTGGGTCTAACTTTTTTGACCAAGCTAACTTCTTGAACACACCTTATTGGACTGCTTCAAATCCAATTGATACAAACCCAAGAATAAACTACCGAAATCCTTTAGCATATGGTTTTTATCAAGAGAGAAGCTTTGTGAGATTACAGGATGTTTCTTTATCATATAACATACCTGAAAAATGGATTAATAAGCTTAAAATTTCTGGCTTGCAAGTGTATACTAGTGGTAAAAACCTACACACTTGGACAAACTGGGACGGTTGGGACCCAGAGTATGGAGGAGGAGGGAGAAATCCTTACGACAACGGTCCCTTATTGAAAACCTTCGTAGGAGGTATTAATGTCTCATTTTAAAAAAGAAGAAACATGAAAAATATAATTAATAGATTAACGATTTTTATACTTTGTTTACTTTTTACAACAGCCTGTGAAGACGACTTTCTGAAAGAAGTTCCCTTAGACAGGTTTAGCCCTGAGAACTTATTGACTAATGAAGCCGGATTTGATGCGGCTGTGGTGGCTCTTTACGAAGGAGCCAGAAACGAACATATTATCGCTTCCAATAATTTTGAATACATGACTCTTGGTACAGATCAAACCCAGTGGGGCAGAAATGATTCAAGAGGAAATAAAGATTATAGTTTGCTTAACTCAAATTTGAGTGCCGCTATTATTTATTGGGATTGGGCTTATAAACAAATGATTGTACGATCCAATTTAATTCTTGAAAATATAGATAATCCCGATTTAATTATTTCGAATGAGGCAAGAGAAAACATCAAAGGACAGGCCTTATTTTTCAGGGCGTATACCTATAATTTTCTAGCCAACATTTATGGTGGTGTTCCTATTGTAGAAGACAGAATTACTGAACCTAAATTTGACTTTGTTCGAAACTCAAGAGCAGAAGTCCTTAGCTTTTCAGTTAAAGATTTAGAAGCGGCCATTTCACTGTTACCAACTGCGGTGAACGATGGCAGAATACCACGAGCCGCCGCTTTTCACTTGTTAAGCGAAGTTTATATTTCATTAGGAATGGAAACCAATGATGCCACTTTATATGATAAGTCTATAAGTGCAGCAAGTAAAGTAATTAGCAAAGAAGCCGGTGATTATGAAATCATGACCCATCGTTTTGGTTCGGCTTCTACCAAACCGGGTGATGTGTTTTCCGATATTTTTGCTGATGGACAAATCAATAGATCATCAGGAAATAAAGAAGTACTATGGTCCTGGCAGTTTGAATCCACTACTTTGGGTGGAGGCTTTTCTGTATCTTCTGCCAATAATAGTATACGATATTGGGCTCCAGAATATGATAGACTTCAAACGCCAAATAAGGTTATAAATATGTCTTCTGACAGTTTGGGCAGAGGAATTGGGGTTAATTCTCCAACTAACTATGCCAAGTATGACGTATGGGCTTTAGACCCACAAGATATACGAAATTCCAGTTTTAATATCAGACGTACGTTTTATTATAATAACCCAGCAGACACCGAGTACTATAGAAAGCCTATTTTAACAAAAATTGGTGCCAATAAGAATTTATTTATTACGAAAAATGATGGAACATTAACCAATATTATTGTTGATACGTTAAGACAATATTACCCATATTTTAGAAAGATTGAAGGAGCTTCAATTAACGGGAATATACTTTCTGGTAACACTTCAAAAGACTTTAGTCGTATGAGAGTGGCAGAGACCTATTTATTACGTGCTGAAGCTTATTTCAGAAAAGGAGACTTAGCAAATGCAGCCAAAGATATCAATGTGGTAAGAGCGAGAGCCCAAGCTTCACAAATAAGCAGTTCAGATGTTACCGAGGACTTCATTTTAGATGAACGTACACGTGAATTGATTGTGGAAGAGCCACGCCTACGCACGCTAATCCGTATGGGAAGGTTGGTAGATAGGGTTAGGAAGTATAATTCGGCTCCTTCAGTACCCAATGGCCCGTCTTCAGGCGAAACCATTCGGGATTTTAACAGGTTTTGGCCAATTCCTCAAAAGGTAATTGATGCCAATACAGGAGCGGCTTTAGAACAAAATCCAGGTTATTAAAAGCTTATGAAGTTTATTGGACAATATCTTCATATACATCAAGTGTATGATAGATAATCAATGTCTGATAAACTTCATGAAAACAATACAATAATATGCAAACACGTAGAGACTTTATAATACAGACACCTGCAATCGTCGGATTAATATTAGGGATTCAGGGCTGTGATTTTAGTAACAATAAGACAAAAAAAAGAATATTGCTTCGTTCGTCATGGCAGACTGTGAACATTGGTGATATTGGACATACGCCTGGTGTATTGGCTTTGCTGGAAAAAAACCTCCCAGATGTAGAAGTGAGACTATGGGCAAGTGATGTAGGTAATGGTGTAAGAGAAATGCTTTTAAATCGTTTTCCTGGATTGGAAATATTTACCCGAGAGGATGAAGTTTCGCTGGAAAGAGCGTATAAAGAGTGTGATTTCTTCTTGCATGGATCTGGCCCTTATTTGGTGGTCTCTAGTGATGTGGAAGATTGGGCTGAAAAAACGGGGAAACCTTACGGTGTATTCGGCATTACTTATAATGAAGTAAACATGTCTCCAAAAGTAAATGCTCTGCTTACTAATGCAGAATTTGTCTTGTTTAGGGACTCGTTTTCTTTAGGATATGCTAAGGAAATTGGAGTAAATTCTAAAGTGATGTCTTTTGGTCCAGATGGTGCCTTTGCTGCTGATGTTAAAAATGATGATGCCGCTAATGCCTTTTTGTCAAGTCATGGCTTAGAAAAAGGTAAGTTTATGTGTGTGATTCCTAAATATAGATATACACCATATTGGTTAATTCCATCTAAAAACAGAGCCCTTGATGAGGAAAGAGATGCCGTAAACCAAGCAAATAAGGAGCACGACCATCTGCAATTAAGAAAGGCCATAATAGCCTTAGTGGAGCAAACGGAAATGAAAGTTTTGATAGTTCCTGAAGACGAAACTCAAGTGGCTATAGGAAAAGAAATGCTTTACGATCCCCTTCCTGAAAACATAAAACAGAATGTAGTCTGGCGTGATAAATATTGGCTAACGGATGAAGCCTTGAGTACTTACGCACAATCTGCTGGAATATTTGGAAATGAGCAGCACTCACCCATCATGTGCATTGGAATGGGAATTCCGGCTATAGTGTGTAGGTGGGAGCAGCAAACAAGCAAAGGAATGATGTGGCGAGATATAGGTTTGGGTGATTGGCTTTTTGACATGGATAATGAGGATGAAGTTGCTGGAATTGTATCCGCGGTTTTAGCTATTGCTCAAAATAATGAAAATGCGAAATCCAAAGCCTTGAAGGCTAAGATGGTAGTAGAAAGTTATCAAAAGGAAAACTTAAAACTCTTAGCGTCTGAAATAGAAAAGCTGTCATAAGATAATACGCCTGCCTGTACAGGTGCGTAATTGGAGCAAAAATCAGCGTATTTAAATTCAAAAAAAATATTGAAAGAAGGTTAATATTACTGTTGACCTTCTTTTAAACTCATATTATTACTATGCAAAATCGGAGAGAATTTCTTAAGCAAAGCAGCCTTTTTTCAGCTACAGCTTTGTTTGCACCTTTTATTGTAAATGCCACAGGGAAGGATAATCCAACCATTTTACTTGTGTCGGGTTGGCAAGATGTAAACATTGGCGATATCGCACATACACCAGGACTATTACATATTTTGGAAAAGTTTATTCCTAAAGCAAACGTTATTTTATGGAAACGGAGCAGTAGTGAAGAAGTAAAAGAATTGCTTCATAGAAACTTCCCCAAAGTCAAAATTCTTTATGGTGCAGTCAATAAAGACAAAGAATTAGATAATCCAGAACTCGAAGAAGCTTTTCAGACAGCAGACTTTATGCTACACGGTTCAGGGCCTGGCTTAGTAGGAGCCGACAATCTGGCAAGTTGGATAAAATATTCTAATAAACCATTTGGCGTATTTGGAACAACCCTTGAAAATCCAAACGAATACCAACAAGGTATTTTAAAAAAAGCCTCTTTTATTTATACCAGAGAAACCAAGTCGATTGAGCATTTGAAAAAACTCGGTATTACAGGAAAGCACATAAAGTTTGCTCCAGATGCTACCTTTTTTATTCATATCCGAAATGATGAAAGAGGAAACGCCTTTTTGAAGTCCAACGGATTAGAAGATAAGAAATTTATTTGTGCTATTCCACGCTTACGCTATACGCCTTACCATAAATTCACTAAACATAATACTTGGGACGAAGCGAAAATAAAGAAAGTGGAAGAAACCAACGAGAAGTATAAAGAAGAAGATCATGCGAAACTCCGTGAGGCTCTGATTGCTTGGGTTAGGGAAACAGGGAATAAAGTTTTGATTTGTCCTGAAATGACTTATCAGGTGGATATCATGGACGAATTGCTGATAGATCCCTTACCTGATGATGTGAAACCATTTGTTGTAAAACGTGGCTATTGGTTGCCAGACGAAGCGGCTTCCATTTATGCCAAAGCTCTTGCGGTGTTGAGCTTTGAATGTCATTCACCCATTATTTCCGCAGCCAACGGAACACCATTCTTTTACCTTCGCCAACCCGAAGACACCATAAAAGGGCAGATGTACTATGACTTAGGTTTTGATGATTGGGTATTTGAAATAGAGCAAACTGAAGGGGAACAAATTGCCAGTCGCCTAAGAGAGGTTTGGGAAGGTTACCCCAAAGCTAATTCTAAACTAAAAAGAGGTATGGGTAAAGTGCATAATATTTATAAAGAAGGAGCCGAAACCATAAAAAATATCCTTCGGGAAAAGTAAAAACTGGATATCTCTTTATATTGCAATTGATGAAAAAAACAGTTCAGCATGTCGCTTATTCAAAATCACAAAAGAAATTACTTTAAGATAAGCAGGTATTTCAGAATGTACTCTTTTAAAACCAAAGCCTTTAAATCTTCATTTTCCATTTTACATACTTAAAATTCCAATGATTAGTTTCTTATTATCTATCGCCATTCTAGTTCTGGGCTATTTTGTTTACGGAAATATCTTGGAAAGAATTTTTGGAGTGAATGAACACAGTGAAACTCCTGCCAATAGGCTCGCCGATGGAGTGGACTTTGTGGTGTTACCGAACTGGAAAGTATTTTTGATTCAGTTTTTGAACATAGCCGGGTTAGGACCCATTTTTGGAGCTATTGCGGGAGCTATGTTTGGTCCGGTAGCGTTTTTATGGATTGTTTTCGGAAGTATCTTTGCAGGGGCTGTGCATGACTATTTTTCAGGGATGTTATCTCTACGGCATGAGGGTAAAAGTATAAGTGAGGTCGTCGGAATTTATTTGGGGAGAAATACCCAGCAGCTCATGAGAGTTTTCACTGTTTTGTTATTAATATTTGTTGGGACTGTGTTTTTGGTTGGTCCTGCAAAAATACTAGATGGCATGACAGATGGCTTTTTGTCTGTATGGGGTTGGGTTACTATTATTTTGGTTTATTATTTTTTATCTACATTACTCCCTATAGATAAGGTGATTAGCAAAGTTTATCCCGTTTTTGGTGTAGCTATGCTCTTAATGGCGGTAGGCTTGTTGGGTGTGTTGCTCTTTGGGGATTATCATATTCCGGAGTTGACTTACAACAATCTTAGAAATATGAGCACTTCACCAGAGAAGACACCAATATTTCCGATCCTTTTTGTGACCATTGCCTGTGGAGCAATTTCCGGATTTCATTCCACGCAGTCACCACTTATGGCACGATGCATGGGCAATGAAAAATCAGGTAAAGTAATTTTTGCAGGAACCATGATAACCGAGGGGATAGTTGCTTTAATTTGGGCTGCTGTTTCTATGACATATTTTGGCTCTGTAGAAGAATTGAATGGAGCGATGGCTTTAAATGGTAACAATGCTGCTTGGGCTGCAAACGAAATTTCTTTAAAGATGCTTGGCCCTGTTGGTGGAATTTTAGCATTGTTTGGCATTGTTGCAGCTCCTATAACATCAGGAGATACCGCCTTTCGTTCTGCAAGGCTCATCATTGCAGATACGTTTAATGTTTCTCAAATCAAGTTCTCAAAAAGGCTTCTATTAAGCCTTCCACTGTTTGCTATTGCCGTTGCACTTACTCAAATTGAGTTCGGAATTATTTGGAGGTATTTCGCTTGGAGTAATCAGACTTTGGCAACCATCGTTTTGTGGACAATCTGTATTTACCTCATCAAAAGTTCCAAGAACTATTGGGTCGCTTTAATTCCCGCAATATTTATGACAGCGGTGTGTTCCACTTATATCTTAATTGCTCCTGAGGGTTTTGGGCTAAATGCTACATTGGCCTATCCCATAGCTGCATTTTTTACGCTCATTGTATTGGCGTGGTTTATAGCTACGGGCAAGAAAATTAGCAAAGCCAATCATGTGAATATTGAATAAATATTCTTTAGGAGAAGCCCCTTTAAAATGTTTAAAAGACTTTTCTGAAAAGATATGTTAGATAATTATTTGTTAGAAGACTATCAGCATTTTTGGCAGAAAAGTGGTGACAACGCTATAAAACAATGATTACTATAAATCATTGAATAGGAGAGTTCCTCAGTAGCTAGATCAACGAAGGAAAGATTATTTGTTAGTGTTAAACTCTATTTAAAAAAGGGAAGGATTTAGAATTGCGGAGGCTGAAACCTTCTCTAATGCTAACTAAAAATATAATATATTTTGTTAGAAAACTCTTAATTTAACAGCATAACTACCTCTATTATTTCTTGAATTTTGGTGTAAACTTTCTTTTGGTCATAATACTGTCAAAATTTAGATGAAAAACTATCTTGACACACTGTCCAGATTTTAGGAAACCATCAAATGTTTTCTACTCTAAAAGTTTATAGTCAAGCTTTTGTTGCTGAAATTTTGTAATACATCTTCGAATTATATAACGGCAAATTGTGCTGCGATAGTAATTTTACAATCTCGATATCCCTTATTCTTTTTACATAGGATAATTATTAACTTTGATTAATTGAAAAAACTAATCGCCATATCGCTAGCCTCACTGATTCTATTAAGTTATATAGGCTTTACCTTTGCTAATCACTTTTGTGGAGAGCATGCGGTAGATTCGGAGCTAAGTTTTTGGGTACATCATTTAGACTGTGGAATGCCAACTATGTATGTGCAAGAAATCTTGGATTCTCACGGATTATGGCCAATACCTTATTCGGAGGTTGAGGCCAATAAGGATGTATTCAGGGCTCAAAATCCAGGTTATTAATGCGACTATTTCTTTGTTTCTTGGTATGCTTGTTTCTCAAATTGTACAGTGGACTAGTGTACGGCCGGTCCTTTAACAATCACTCGGAAATTCGTCTAGTCAACGATAATCCTGTTCTTTTCATTAATGATGGGCAGGTTCCGCCATTTGCATACATGTCATACCTTGGAGAAGCTGCGAATTACCGCGAGATGGCCTCTTCTGGACTTGAGGTATTCTGTTTGCTGGCTTATCTCGGTGATCAGGGAATAAATTCTACTTCTGGGATAAAGCCTTTCCGCCCTTCTTTTTGGAAAGGGATGAACGAATACGACTTTTCAATAATCAAGAGTGAATTTGACGACTTGGTTAATGTAAAAAAGGATGCAAAAGTCATTATTCGAATTCATCTTGATGCTCCGGTTTGGTGGGAAAGTCAAAACCCTTCAGAACTTTGCCGTTTGCCGACTGGAGAAAGCCACCGTGTAAGTTACTCCTCGGAAAAGTGGCGTAAAGATGCGGGAGGTGCACTTTTGGCTTTTTTGGATTGGATACGGAGTTCCGATTACAATAGCAATCTTATCGGTATTCATGTAGCAGGTGGCTTTACAGAGGAATGGTTTTTTCACTATAAAGATAAATTTTTCGACGAGAGCCTAGCCCGAAGCAACGGTTTCAGGGAATGGCTGAAGGAAAAGTACCAACAGGATCTTCATGTACTTCAAGAGGCTTGGAAAGATCCAACGCTTTCATTCCTCAATGCGAAAGAAGCGGATATTAGTGGAATTACTTCTGGAAAATCGATACGTAAAAAAGGCGAAAATAGCCAATTGGACGATACCTTCGAATATCATGGGCAGATCATGTCGGATAATATTGCCTATTTCTCTCGGTTAGTCAAAGAAGCCAGTGAGGGCCGGCTTTTGACGGGGGCATTTTATGGCTATCACCTTTTTGTGCACGACCCAACGCGAGGACACGGCTCGTTATCTACTTTATTGGACTGCCCTGATATTGATTATCTCTCCAGCCCTAACGACTACCGGAGGGAGGTCGGTATTGATTGGCTCCCGATGGCTGCCATCCGATCTGTTCAGCTTCATGGAAAACTATGGTTAGCAGAAAATGATACCCGGACTTCGTTGACGACGCTCCTTCGCGAGAAGGCTCCGAATATTGTTCCGGAAGGGGATTGGTATGATAAAGGTGTATGGAAAGGCCCTAAGGATTTAAGGACTTCAAAAGAACTTCTTTGGAAAAATGCCGGTCGCATGTTAGCTTATGGGTATGGTGGATGGTGGTTTGATATGTGGGGCGGGTGGTTTAGTGATCCTGAATTACGCTCAGTTTTTCAGAAAACCAATAACCTTTACAAGAAGTACGTAATCGATGCTAAATCTGATGAGGATTTATACCGTCCAGAAATAGCCGTAGTAGTCGACGAAAAGCTGCAGTTTTATGATGATAGTTATGGAAGAATTACAGGAAAATTGTTGAATAACCGATATGCATTGGGTCAGGTGGGAACTAGTTTTGATGTCTACCTCCGAGATGACTTGGCGGCCTTAGAAAAGGAAGCATACAAGGTAATCTGGTATATAGGAGTTGAGGAAATAACAGGTGAAGAGGAGCAGATCATAATTCGTTTAAATGCAAGGTCAAACCGTGTTATCGTTACTAGTGATGAAGGGTCGTTTATTTACAATAGAAAGAAGCTGATCAATAGCATTATAGGTAGGGTAGTATGGACACCAGAACAAATACGTGAAGTTTTGAGGAATGCAGGTGTACATATTTTCAGTACATCAAATGATGTAATTTATGCAGGAAACGGATGGCTAATGGTTCATCTTAGCGAGGCAGGTCGAAGAGAAATCCTACTTCCATCTGAGTGGTCCCTTACGAATGTCAAAGAAAATGGTAGTTCTGCGTATAATTCAGACCGGCTTGTGCTTGAAGGTGAATACGGAGAAACGTTTCTGTTTAAAACAGACAAATAGCTTATTAATCTAACTTTAGCCAGAATGGGAAGCCTGGACTGATGATTTTCCAATACTTTAAAAAGGAATGTTAATTACTTACACCTCAAATATCTAAAAGGTAGAACTTTAAGTTGTAAGGAACTTGAAAGAGCCGTTAAGACTTTTTTTGTATTATTATCTGATCCTTTAAAGTGGCAAACTGGCTCCTAAATATTTAGTGCCCAACAAGAAAATCAACAATTGGGTGCAAAGTTGGTCAAGAAATTAGCGATAGATTTACGACTGGAGTTTCCAGAAATGAAAGAACTCTCCAATAAAAACTACATTAGCTTTCCTCGTCTTCAAAATCGTTTAAGTGGCACTTGCAAAAATTAAAAAATAATGGATCAAAAGCCATTCATGTGAATAAGGAATAAATATTCAGCTAGTAAACGCTATTCAAAATTGACTTAATGCAAGGTTTAATGGTTTTTTCAGCAAGGTGTTTTTGACGTCAATTGATTTTACTGTAATCAGCATAATGTTTAAAGATACTGACTACCACACCTACATCTGATTAAAACATTATTCCGTATGTAAAAAGAAGAAATAAACGATATTACGGAGACAGAAAACATTCCAAGTGTTTTTGTTCGATGCTTCTTTTGATGCCGTTCAAGTGCTTTCTATGTCGATTCATTCTTAATGCGTTAATTCTTGTCTAAATTGTTTAAAATAAAGGTTAATTATGCCAGACAGTTCGATACATACATTGGAAAAATCTTCATCTGAAAGCATCACAGATTGGGTAAGACAATATTCTGATGAGCTATATGGTTGGGCTGTTAAAAAAGTTGGAGACAACGAAATAGCAAAAGACTTAATACAGGATACATTTTTATCGGCTTATAAGAATATATCAGGATTTAGAAATGAGAGCTCTCCTAAAACTTGGCTTTTTAGTATTCTTAACTTCAAGATCATTGATTATTACAGAGAAAAAAAGAAGATAGTTGCTATCTCCCTAGAAGGAGATGACAAGAAATTAGTAAAGGAAGTAACTGACAGTATGTTTGACAAAAATGGAAACTGGGAGACTAATGGCCTCGAAGATTCCTGGAATAACGAAGAAAATTTACTTGACAATTCGGAGTTTAACGAAGTAATGGATGTATGTATGGCTGATTTGCCAGATCAATGGCGACAACTCCTACGACTTAAATATTTGCTTAACAAAAAACATTCAGAAATATGTCAGGAATGCGATTTAAGTCAGTCTAATTATTGGCAGATAATACATAGAGCAAAGCTTATGATGAAAAAATGTCTTGAAATGAATTGGTTTAAAAACTGACTAAAATTATGAAAATCTTAAAACGTATTATGTCTTATATGTTGCTCAGCTGTCAAAAGGCTACTGAACTCATAGAGAAAAGGAAAATTCATAATTTAAGCTGGCAAGAAAAAATATTGCTGGATTCCCATTTGGGGATGTGCAAGGCATGCAAAGGCTATGAAAAACAATCTGAAACAATAGACCAATTGTTTGAACATCACCACCAATCCACCGATGATTCTGCAGAACTATCAGACAAGGAAAAAGACGAACTAATTAATTTTCTTCAAAATAATAATTAAGTATTTGTCAGGATACTAATTTACCCACGACTACGCATTCAAATAACTAAAGTTTGAATGAAAGAAAAGTCGAAAAAATATAAGAAAGCATTTCTTCTTGGTACAGTGGCCATTCTTCTGGCGGGAGCCTCCTATGCTTATTACCTCTATAATTTACCGAAAAGAGATGTTGCTGCATCAGAAGCGGATTATAGCTATAAAGCTTCAGAAGTAGTCAATGAATACCTATCTGACCCTACAAAGGCAAATCAGAAATTTTTGGATGCCGAAGGAGTTTCAAAAATCCTTATGGTTAATGGAACAATTGCTTCAATAGATGAAGATTACAATGGACAAGTTGAATTATTGCTAAAAGAAGAGCAAGAGTTAGCTGGAGTTAGTTGTACTTTATTAAGTTCATCAGGTACCGACAAACAGTCTTTTAAGTTGGGTCAAAAAGTCATGGTAAAAGGAGTTATACGCTCTGGAGCTGCATATGACGAAGACCTTGATATGTATGAAAATGTAATTCTAGAAAAATGTACAATTATAAATTAAATAACAATAAAATGAAAAACACGCTAATTCTTATGACCATAGCTCTTGGGCTATCCTCTTTTACCGAATTACCCGAAAAATTAATTTCTAAAAAATCAAAAGTAAGTTTCTTTAGCCATACAGCCTTGGAAGATATTACAGCTGTTAATTTCAAAACAGTGGGCACCTTGGAAGGAAAAACAGGAGATGTTGTTTTTTCTGTTCCGATGCAAAGTTTCGAATTTGAAAAATCATTGATGCAAAAGCACTTCAATAGCCCAAAGTTCTTGGACACTAAAACGAATCCAAAGGCAAAATTTGTGGGTAAAATCACTAACCTCAATCAAATTAACTTTGAGAAAGATGGGAAATATGCTCCTATGGTTGTTGGAAGTTTAACTATCAACGGCGTAACGCAAAAAGTCTCTAAAAAAGGAGAAATAATCGTTAGCGGAGGAAAAGTTACCACCAAAACGAAATTTGATATTACGTTGGCGGACTATAAAATTGCTTTTAGCGATGGAAAACCTTCTACCAATATAGCCAAAGAGGTCACTATTGAATTTGAAGCAGAATTTTAGGTTTTCAGGGTTTGCCTTTTAAGGTAAACCCTCTTTTTTAACCCGGTTTATGCATTGGAGAATCGTAATGAGTAGTTAAAATGCAATAAATCAGACATTAAAACGAAATTAGCATAGCACCGCTCTGGTGATTGAGTTTAAATGGGTTTACGAACTGATTTAAAGCAGTTTAGGTACGGTCCCGATAGCTATCGGGAGATTGCCTAATGCATAAGGCGGGTTTAACCTTATTTTAAGCTAACATGAAGTTGATTTTCATTATACTGGCTAGTTTTCTCACTCCTTCCAAAGGAGAAACGGATAATGGGATTCTCTTTGAAATTAGAAGAAATAAGGACGATTTTAAAATAGTATATCAATTGAATTTGAATGAAAAGGGTAATGTTATTTTGAAAGAACCGATTAAAACGTATTGGCTAAAAAATGGCAAAAAGGAAGCGTTGAGCTTGATACAAGAGAAATATGCTTATGGGCTTGTGGTAGATAAAATCACTGATGATTTCATTGACCTTCATTTCGCCGCTTATTCTCAAAGAATCATAAGGCTAAAAATGAATGAGAAGCCAACTGTCATGATTTCTGAAGGTGATTCATGGGCTTTGCTACGCGGTATTTATGTGAATTTTTCGAATTCTTCATTTCTACTACCAAAAATCAAAAGTGTCAAAATAGCGTTAACTAATCCAAAATCTTGTGAGGATTTTATTCAAACTATTAAACCATAAAATAAATGATTGACAATTGCTCAGAAAACCTTCGCCAACTCAAAGAGTTAACAAAGGTTATAAACGAAAATGACTATAAACAGAAAATTGATTTGCTATCAGGTGCAAGTATTGGTCAACACATCAGACATATATTGGAGTTTTATCTGTGTGTTTTTGAAGGGCAAATTGACGGAACAATTAATTATGACCTCAGAAAGAGAGACATAAGAATAGAGGAAGACCCTATTTTTGCTGCTCATACTATAAATAATCTCTTGATATCTCTTCAATTATTGCCGCAACAGCATGTCCCAATAAGTCTGCAAGGAAACTTTAAAGAAGAAGAGAGTGAAATTGATAAAATTGACACTTCTTTAGCTAGGGAATTAGCCTATAACCTGGAGCATAGTATTCATCATCAAGCCCTCATAAAAGTTGCTTTACTTTATTTAAACCGTGGCGTTTTGGTGGATGAAAACTTCGGAGTGGCTCCTGCTACAGTTCGCTTTAGGAAATCCATATTGATTGAAAATTAAGACTTTGTTTATTGTTTAAACCTTTGAAAAATGGAAACCTGGCAAATTAATTTATCTTTAATTCCGAGTTTAGCGGTCATTCTTGGTAGTGTAAACAGAATGGCTTTGGGCCTCACAGATGAATTAAATAATAGATTACATCTAGATCATGAATTGTATGAAGAAATAATACCTCTGAAAATAAAACAATTGAAAACCTTAAGTATTGCTACCCTTCTAATGTATTTAAGTCTCTTATTACTAGTGATAAACGCTATGTTAGGTGGCTTGAATATTTTCGAGAATTACAATACAGCCATTTTGATAATCATTGCGGTTTTTATATTTTTTGTTTCAATTATTTTATTGGTTTCTTTTTCTTGGAATGCGTATTTCATACGTCAAAGACAGTTTGAAAAATTTCTGTTGTAAGGAGTGTTGAATAGAATTACTCGGTAGCATCTTTAATTCAGAGAGAAACTTTGTTGTAGATAAATAATCAAAATCTTCATAGATAATGTCAACAAATTTGAATCATAAAAAGGCTTTGGTTATTTCAGGTGGAGGCAGCAAAGGTGCTTTTGCTGGAGGAGTTGCAGAATATCTTCTACTTAAACAGAATAAGAAATATGACATATTTTTGGGCACTTCTACAGGAAGCCTTTTAATAAGCCATTTAGCTTTGAATAAAGTGGAAGAAATAAAAAGGATATATACGAATGTTAGCCAGGGTGATATTTTTAGCAATTGTCCTTTTACCAAAAGAAAAAAAAGAGGTTTTACCCATGTAGGGATAAATCATTTTAATGTTCTTATCAATTTCTTATTAGGTTCTAGGACTTTCGGTGAAAGTAAAAATCTTAGAAAGCTGATTGAAAAAGAAATCACCAGAGAGATATATGACGAAATAAGACAAGTACATAAGGAAGTAGTGGTAACGGTTTCAAACCTTTCTACCCATGAAGTGGAGTATAAAAACATATCTGAAGTAGAATATGAAGACTTCTGCGATTGGATTTGGCTGAGTTGCAATTACCCTCCGTTTATGTCTCTGGTACATAAAAATGGGTACGATTATGCAGATGGCGGTTTGTCCATTACTGCACCAATAGAAAGGGCTATTGAAATGGGAGCCACAGAAATTGATGCTATAATTTTAGATACAGAAACGTATGCAATCAATCATATGGCTATTAAAAATGCGTTCACATTGCTTACCAATACATTTACATTTATGATGAACACTATCTCTTTCCAAGGTCTTCAATTAGCAAGTAGAAGAGCCAAGTATGAGAATGTCAAGTTAAATATGATACACACACCTACCATACTTACGACAAATTCCTTAGTTTTTGATAAAGTGGAGATGACTAAATGGTGGCAACAAGGCTATGATTACGCCTTTTTTAATTTCGCTAATGAATAAGTTACTTTAGGAGGGAAAAGAACGAAAGGAATTAGTTATCTCTTAGAGCTTTAATGACCTCCATGAGGTAATCAGGCTCTATTCTTTTTCTGAAATTAGGATTTATATGTTCAAAAATTATCTCTGCTTTTTTGTTTACAATCATTAATGTTGGTACAGGCAAAATGCCATGTTTATCATCAGGATCTCCAAAAGCAATCCCAACGTTTTTTAAAAGTGTGGCACCAGGATCTGAAAATAATCGGTAAGCAATTTTATTTTTCTCTTCCGTGTTCACCAATTCCTCATATTTATCAGGAGAAATCGCAACAATTTGATATCCTAAGGCTATAATATCATTCTCAATACTTACAAGTCCAGCCAGCTGCTTATTACAATATGGACACCAGCCGCCTCTATAAAAAACTAAGATTGTTGGTTTTTCATTGAGAACATCTAATAAATTATGTTTTTTCCCTGATGGGTCTATAACCGTAGCTTCTGGAATTTTTTCACCAATCAGCAGTGGGGATATATCTTCAGGTTGTTCGGCCGTTTGAGCTAGAATATGGAATGATGTGAAAAAGAAACAAAGTAATAAGAGGTTTTTCATATTTAAAACGAGTTGGTAGTGCCTATTTGGAAAGCTTAATGACTAGCTTATTAAAATAGCAAATAATCATATTTAATGTACGTCGAATTTAGGTATTATAGATTCGGAAGCTAATTAATCGTTGTTAACATTTTTGAAAAGTACCATTTTATCGAGTGTTTTAAATCGCACCTCCATACAATGACTGAGATGAGATATTTCATAGGGTTCATTTTTATTAATGTTGTCTTTCGAAATAAATAAACCGGCACATTCCAATTCACCTATTGGGTTATATCTATTAATTTGAGCAAGATTATCACTCATGAATTCTACATGAAACCATGAGCCAGCTCCTTCTCCAGCCAACCATTGTACCTTTTCGGGTAGATTAGCGGGCTTTTCTGGTGGAGGTAAAGTTCCTCTGAGATAGGCCGTTTTTTTACTCATAGATGGATATATTTTGGTTCATATGTATAGCGGGAGTAATTTCAAAACTTGAGCTGATTTGAGTCAACGACTTTACGTTTCCTAAAGGAGTAGGAGAGATGGTAGGTGGCAAGGATAGCCTAACTTTAGTCCAAAGTTGAGGCCGTCCTGCCTTAATAATAGTATTAACAAAACGCGAACAATTAGTGCCATTCTTCACAAAAGGACCATAAGCAAGACAGCCTTTACTTTGTAAGTCTTTAGCTTTTTTGTACGCTAATTCAAAATTTACAGGTGCAATACCGGCATATACCCTTCCGCTTCCATGACATGCCTCTTTTTGTTGAATCTCAACGAGTAATTCTTTTATATTTAAAGGCTCACCTTTTTCTGGCCATTCTAATATAGTTTTTAACTTTAATTCATGGTCTGTGAATTTATCTCTTACTCTGCCATGGCCATAAGGAGTATGATACCTTCCGAAATCTAAATAAAGTGGTTCATTTTCGAAGTTTTCTATTAAGATGACAGCCGCATGACCTACTTTGTAATAGTAGTTTTTGTGCAGACCTAACCATCCAGCTGGTTTATCGTACCATGCTCCTGCGGCCTTGCAGTGCGTTTCAGGCCATGCTAAGGCTATTGCCCATCCTGAATACATAGTTCCATGGGGTTTAATAGGTGGTTAATTTGACTATTATCTAAAAGATCTAAATATTTAAAATAGGAGTGATCTTTATATCGTACTATTTGGCTAACACTTACTGTTTTTAAGTCGCCATTATTTCTTTCCATGAGTACGTTTTCAAATGAATTGTCGGTATGTTTAAATAAATGAAATGCTAACATATTTTCAGCTTGAATCACTTCTGAACTTAGCCATTTAGAATACCATGCTCGTCTTCCTTCTATTATAGACTCAGAATAAAGTGTAACGGAAGACCAAATTCTAGGCACATTTATGGGTAGTTCATGTACAATTTTTCTTTTACCATCCCATTTTAGTTCCAGATAGAATTGCTTGTTTGTATTGTCAATCAGGATAAGTGTGAATGGTTCTGTTTCAGATAAATCAACATGCTGAATGAAACTTCTATCGTCTTTGTAATCCAGACTTTCTAATAAAACCTGCCCTCTGCTTCTTTTATATCGCTTAAGGTTAGGTAGGTGATTTTCATTAGCTCCATTCAATAGACACCGGGCTTTTTGTTCTCCCACCGCTATCCAACTCCCACCCGCTATCATATCTTTAGGATATATCCATTTGCCAGTGTTAGTACAATATAGCTCAGGCTTTAACGTAGGCCTAGCCGTTTTTTCATCTCTATTAGAGGTGAGAAAGTAGCCATTATTGACCGGTAGATAGGTTACAGTACACATATTGATGTTTATTTTCTATACTTGTTTGACGGAGTCTTATTAGAATACTGACAAAAAATGTAATAAAAATTTGTAAAATTTATTAAAACCCAATTTTCAAGCAACGGGCATTTAATCCGCTTTATGCATTGGGCAATCTCCCGATTTTGTTGGGATCGTAGCTAAATTGCTTCAAATCAGTATACTTCGTTAAGCTCAGCACAGGCTACACCCATTTAAACTCAATCACCATAGCGGTGCTATGCTAATTTCCTTTAATCATCTGATTTATTGTACTTTAAAACTCATAACCACCCCCCAACGCATAATCCTGGTTAAACTTTAGAAATCAAACCTGCTTCAAAAGTAGAATAATGGTTTTTAGGCTATTGACTTTAGAACGCAGGCCTAAGTGCTTAAGCTGAATTTGATATAATGGTTTCTGCAAAAAGAGCAGCTGCTTGTCCAAAAAGATTAGAATCGTTGGTCTCCTGATTATGTGTTAGATATTTATTCTTCCCTATGTTTATGTAAATATCTTATAATAAATGGTTTGATGGATTTTAATGTTATTTTGTCAGGATTACAATTATCTACGTCTATAAAGCTGTGGCAAAGCAATTATAAGCAAAACAATTAATTCAGACTATAAAACCAAACCTAAAATGAAGGCATCAGATTTATTTATAAAAGCACTTGAAAACGAAGGTGTAACGTATATTTTCGGAATTCCTGGCGAGGAAAACTTAGATATGCTAAACTCTCTGAAGGATTCTAAGATTAAATTAATTCTTACCCGTCATGAACAAGGAGCAGGTTTTATGGCTGCCACTTATGGTCGATTAACGGGGAAGCCTGGGGTTTGTCTAGCAACGCTAGGGCCTGGTGCCACCAACTTAACCACACCCGCGGCTTATGCTCAATTGGGAGCCATGCCTATGGTGATGATTACTGGCCAAAAGCCGATTATGAAATCTAAACAGGGTCGTTTTCAAATAATAGATATTGTTGAATTATTTCAACCAATCACAAAGTATACCCGACAAATAGTAAATGGAAATCTAATTCCGTCTATGGTTCGGGAAGCTTTTCGTTTGGCTATAGAAGAGCGGCCGGGAGCTGTTCATCTAGAATTACCAGAGGATATTGCTGCGGAAGAATGTGAAGACCGATTATTTGATGTAGTTGGGTTTAGAAGACCTGATGCCAATGAGGTGGCTATCCAAGAAGCCACAAAAATGCTGGAAGAGGCCAAAATGCCTTTATTGTTAATAGGAGCTGGTGCAAATAGACAAAGAACAAGTGATGCTTTGATCCAATTCGTTGAGTCTACAGGGATTCCATTTTTTAATACACAAATGGGGAAAGGTGTTTTAGATGAACGGCATCCTCTATTTTTAGGAACAGCCGCTTTATCAAGTGATGACTTTTTACATTGTGCTATCAATAGGGCAGATCTAATTATAAATGTGGGTCATGATGTAGTGGAGAAACCACCATTTTTTATGGAGAAAGGTGGAACCAAAGTGATTCACGTCAACTTTTTTCCAGCTAATGTAGATGAAGTTTATTTTCCTCAATTAAATGTTATTGGAGATATAGCATCGTCGATAATGCAATTGACGGGTCAAATCAAAGACAAAAGCAATTGGGACTTCTCCTATTATGAAAGAATTAAAAAGGAGGTAGAAAGTCATTTGACAAGATACGTTGAAGACGTTCGTTTCCCTATTTTACCACAAAGACTGGTACATATTGTGCGTGAACAATTACCGGATGATGGCATTGTAACCTTGGATAATGGTGTTTATAAGATTTGGTTTGCCCGAAATTATAAATGTTACCAACCCAATACACTTTTATTAGATAATGCACTGGCCACAATGGGTGCAGGTTTGGCTTCCGCAATGGCTGCAAAGTTGATTAACCCAGATAAAAAAGTAATTTCGGTTTGTGGAGATGGAGGGTTTATGATGAATTCTCAGGAACTGGAAACAGCTACTAGATTGGGTTTAAATATGGTCGTTATTATTCTAAATGATAGTTCGTATGGAATGATAAAGTGGAAACAAGAAGGGATGGGATTTGAAAGTTTCGGTTTAGATTATAAAAATCCTGATTTTGTAAAATATGCAGAAAGCTATGGGGCTAAAGGGCACAGACCTACTTCTGACCAAAGTTTTAGAGAAATCTTAAAAACTTGTTTAAACTCAGACGGTGTTCATGTCATTGATTTAGCAGTGGATTACTCATTAAATCATTCTATTTTGAACGTCTTGCTAAAAGAAAAAACCTGCATTCTTTAAACCTATAAATTATTACTGAATATTCTTATTAAGAAAAATGCCTTCTGTTTTTGACAAAGGGATTTTACTAAAGCAGCAAATGCCGAAGCCCATTTACGTCATATAATTTTAAACTGGATCGCAATAGAACAATTGACATGGAAGTACAAATGCTAAAAGTTAAATCGCCGTACGATTTAAGCCTTATTATAGAAATTCCTTTAGTTGGAAAAGTAGAAGTGGAAAAAGCATTATCAACGGCTTATGCTTTATTTCAAGATCAAAGTAAATGGATTGCTCCTCATGAGCGGATAGCCATTTTAAAAAGAGCAGCCACCATCATGCATAGCAGATTGGAAGAGCTTACAAAAACGGCAACTCAAGAAGGAGGAAAGCCATTGGTCGATTCGAAAATTGAAGTTTTAAGGGCTATTAACGGAGTTGAATTAGCGGCAGAGCATATAGGACAAATAAAAGGCGAACAGATTCCGATGGGCTTAACCAAAGCTTCCGAAAACAGGATTGCTTTTACAAGTAGAGAACCCATTGGAGTGGTGAGCTCCATAAGTGCTTTTAATCATCCATTAAATTTAATTGTACATCAGGTAATAACAGCTGTTGCTGCCGGTTGCCCTGTGATTGTAAAACCAGCTCTAACTACACCATTGTCTTGTATAGCATTGGTTGACATACTAAAAGAGGCTGGTTTGCCAGAAGGTTGGTGTCAAGCTATTATTTGTGATAATGATGCTGCAGAACGCTTAGTCACAGATAGTAGAATAAATTATTTTTCGTTTATCGGTTCTGCAAAAGTTGGCTGGTACTTAAAGTCAAAATTAGCTAATGGAACACGATGTGCTTTAGAACACGGCGGTGCAGCCCCTGTAATAGTGGAGAAAGATGCAGATTTTGAAACACTCCTGCCATCACTATTAAAAGGTGGGTTTTACCATGCTGGGCAGGTATGTGTTTCTGTTCAACGCGTTTTTGTTCACGAGAGCATTTGTAATGATGTTGCCAATAAACTAGCGGAAATGGCTTCAAAATTAGTAGTAGGAGACCAAATGGATGAAAAAACGGAAGTTGGGCCTTTGATTTTACCAAGAGAAGTAGATAGAGTAGAGGAATGGGTAAATGAAGCCATTCAAGCTGGAACCAAAGTGTTATGTGGAGGAAAACGAATTTCAAAGACTTGTTTTGAACCAACGGTATTATTAGACCCACCTTTATATGCCAAGGTGTCAAGATTAGAGATTTTTGGCCCAGTGGTTTGCGTTTATTCCTATTCAGATAGAGACAAAGCAATTGAAATTGCCAACAGTCTAGATGTGCATTTTCAAGCAGCCGTTTTTACAAAGGATTTAGATGTGGCTTTGGATTGTGTTAAAAAACTAAATGCCACAGCAGTTATGGTAAACGACCACACCGCTTTTAGAGTAGACTGGATGCCTTTTGGCGGTAGAGATACTTCAGGAATCGGGATGGGAGGCATACAATATTCTATGCACGAAATGACAAGAGAAAAACTGATGGTGATAAAAAGCAAAGTTTTATAAAAATGAAAATAAGAGAAAAGTTTATCCTGCTATCATTAATGCTACTTCTTATAGTAGCAGGAGTTTACATAGTCTGGAAACCAATTATTTGGACTTTAGTATTTATAGGTCCTGTTATTTTATTAGGGATAAGCGACATACTTCAAACCAAACATTCGATAAAAAATAATTTTCCTGTAATCGGAAATTTCAGATACCTCTTGGAGAAAATCCGTCCTGAAATAATGCAGTATTTTGTAGAAACAGATACGGAAGGGGCACCGATTAATAGAATGTTTAGAAGCCTAATCTATCAAAGAGCCAAAAAAGCAAACGATACCGCACCATTCGGTACTCAAATGGATGTTTACCGAGCTGGATATGAGTGGATAGATCATTCATTATATGCTGTAGACCATAAAGATATTAATCCGCTTCCTAGAGTACTTGTGGGTGGGGCAGATTGTAAAAAAAAGTATGACGCTAGTTTATTAAATATCTCTGCTATGAGCTTTGGCTCCTTAAGTAAAAATGCCATTTTAGCATTGAATAAAGGTGCAAAAAAAGGAGGTTTCGCTCATAATACAGGAGAAGGAGGAATTAGTCCATTTCATTTGGAAGGTGAAGGAGATTTAATTTGGCAAGTGGGTACAGGTTATTTTGG
Source organism: Arcticibacterium sp. (assembly GCF_055134445.1). Classification (NCBI taxonomy): domain Bacteria; kingdom Pseudomonadati; phylum Bacteroidota; class Cytophagia; order Cytophagales; family Leadbetterellaceae; genus Arcticibacterium; species Arcticibacterium sp. The sequence continues at coordinate 1,777 of NZ_JBSRVI010000036.1, read as the reverse complement.
ATGTAGAACACATGATGGAAATTTTTGCCCTGACACATTCGCTAAAAAAGCGACTTTGGATAGTGTGAAAATGATTGAAATAAAATTATCTCAAGGTGCCAAACCAGGTCATGGAGGTATTTTACCAGCCGCTAAAAACACAGAAGAAATTGCGAGAATAAGAGATGTTAAACCACATACAGATGTAAACTCTCCGCCTTCACATGCTGCATTCTCATCTGCCACAGGATTAATGGATTTTATAAAATTACTTAGAGATAAGTCTGGAGGTAAACCTGTTGGTTTTAAGTTATGTATAGGCAAAAAGCAAGAATTTATTGATATCTGCAAAGCAATGGTTTCTACGGGTATTAAACCAGATTTTATAACAATAGATGGAGGCGAAGGTGGTACTGGTGCAATACCAATAGAATTTTCTAACTCTATCGGTATGCCTTTAAGAGAGGGACTGGCTTTGCTCATGATACGCTTATGCTTTATGATTTAAAAAAGGATATTAAGTTAATTGCTTCTGGAAAAATATTTACAGGATTTCATATTGTCCGAATGCTGGCTCTAGGTGCAGACATGGTAAATAGTGCCAGAGCAATGATGCTTGCCATAGGTTGTATTCAAGCTAGACAGTGTAATACAAATACTTGTCCCGTAGGTGTTGCCACACAAAATAAATCCTTAATAAAAGGCTTGAATGTTCCTGATAAAGCCGTACGAGTAGCAAATTTTCATCATGCTACTTTGCAAAGTTTTAGTGAGTTGGTTGGGGCTGCAGGAATCAGAAACTTATCTGAATTGAATCGATCACATATCAATCGAAGAATCAGTATGACAGAAGTGATGAACTATAGCGAGATATACCCTACCGCAGTTAGGTAGGAGGTGAAACGAAATACGAATGGATTTATAAGGCAATGCTTCAAGAAACATTACAACTTTCAGATTATCTAAAACCCAAATTAATTAAGTCGTAAACATTGGGTCAAGCACAAAAGTTGGGTCTTCTTCGTCAATGAATGGGTTCACTTATGACAAGAATGCCTGCTTATTGAAACCTTCGTCAAGAATTGATTTTAAATGTTGTTTTTTCTTCTCTTGACCCATCTGGAGCTTAAAAGCATCCCTAATATGCCACAAAGCTCAATAGTCTTCTTTGAAAGATTCCCTGGAAGCGTTTTGATATTGCGAAACGTTACTTTTTTAAAAGGAATGCTCTAGGCACTCTCAATCGTTTTGCTGTAATTTTACGTTCTTACCTATGAATCCTCTTAATGAGAACTTTTGGGTATGTAAATGCGAGAACTTTATAACAAGCAGAATAAATAACCAAGTATTCTCTTGATCTGAAGAATATTTGAACGTTCCAAATAAATAGTTATATGAGCCAAAATGCCCTACTTTTTATTCCTGATATAAGTGGTTATACCAAATTTATCAATCATACGGACGTAGAGCATAGTCGTCATATTGTTTCAGAATTATTGGAGGTCATATTGGCTAAGAATACCTTGAATTTGGAATTGGCAGAAATAGAAGGCGATGCTCTTTTTCTGTATAAATTACAGAGTGCGTCTACCATTGAAGATGTCTGGACTCAGGCCAAAAAAATGTTCTTAGCTTTCCACGAACATCTGTTACTTTATAAGCACAGAAGGATTTGTGATTGTGGAGCTTGTCTTACAGCCAGCAGCTTGAGCCTAAAGTTTGTTGTACACATAGCTCCAATTGATTTTATAGAAGTAGCCGGTAGAAAGAAACCATATGGTCCCGAGGTAGTTAAAGT